>JAQTOQ010000098.1 GCA_028713245.1 Sulfuricurvum sp.
TCACCAAGAACAAGGATTTCACCTGCATCATTGGATCGTGTTTCTGTTTTTACTTCAAGGTCTTTTTTTGCCAACTCCGCTGCTGCTGCTTTTTCTTCTTCTATCATCTCATCTTCCTCTTCTTTAGATTCTTCATCCTCTACCCAAACCGTCACAACTGCTTGCATAGTCACATTCGCGCGTGATTCATCATGAGAGCGTCCAACTCCTACAGATGTATCGGCGGGAACGGATACGATTGACACCTCAAATGGCATCCACTTAGTAACCCTATATGTTTCGGTATCACCGTCACGGCTTTCGAGTAGCATCTCTTCTATTTGATACCCTACTGACACGTTTTTGCGAATACCGTCTACTACGTCTTTAAATACCTCATCACCGCGTTCCGAGCGGGAAAAACGAACGGTGGCCACACCTTTCCTTTCTGATGAGATAGCCGCTGACTCAACAACTCCAATTTGATTTCGCGTGTCGTGATCGAGTAAAAGAGGCGCAGCATTATTTAGGCGGCTCAAATTCACTGAGGTGGGGGAATGGTCAAGGACTTCAATCCC
This sequence comes from Sulfuricurvum sp., assembly GCA_028713245.1. GTDB lineage: Bacteria > Campylobacterota > Campylobacteria > Campylobacterales > Sulfurimonadaceae > Sulfuricurvum. The sequence goes on from JAQTOQ010000098.1 coordinate 558, forward strand.
CCAATAACGCTCATAAGGCTCTTCGCTTGAAAATGAAAGCTCAACCGTCCGATTCTCTTCGCTTACTGCGCGAATTTCAAAGTTACGGTAATGAGTTTCAATCTGTCGCGTTGTTGTTTTGGTTTTGTGCATCGATTGCCTCCTGTTTTAAATTAAAATCTGTCTTGATACCGAGCTTTTCGCGCATCGCCGCCTCTTGTGAGAGTTGGAGATAAATATCTTCAATATCTCCCCCTTGTTCAGCGGCTACGCTTGCGGCTGTTTTTAGCCCTGCATTGATCGCAAGGATTGAGGCTTGCATATCTTTGAGCGGATCAACCCACGCCCAACCTCTCGCCTGCCATGTTGCAGCATTAAACTTGTCATACTTTTCTATAGGGAGCGGAAGGTTTTTAGTAAGAAGGGCATATTCAAGCCATCTTTCATAAATTTTGTCGCATAGTGTTTCGATCATCCATGCTTGAATGTCACGCCATGAGTCGCGCTCATCGAGTACGCCTGCACGAATAGAGGAATATGAAACCCCCTCTAGGTCGCCTGAAAGATAGTTATAAGAAACGCCAAGCCCCGAAGCAATACCGCGTAGCGTTGATTTTATAAAGTCACTAAATGCGGAAGTCGGATGCTGAGGGTCAAAAGGTTTGAAATCCCAACCTTCGGGCAATACTTCAAATACTCCCGGCTCTGCATCCATTATCGGTGATCCGTTTTCCTCACCATCACCAACATAATCTTCACCTACAGGAGAGGTATAGAATCCCATTTTTGCAGCACCTACGCGAGCGGCGGTTAGCTCTGCCTCTTCATACCCTTCAAGCATTTTTAAACGTGTCATAGCGGTGCGTAACCATGTAACACCGCGCCCTTGTGAGGCACGATCTGAGCGGTATAGATGGATGATCTCATCGGCAGGTATTCGCTCTCTCTTATTACCGAGAGTTGTTGCAGTTAACGAAGCAGGATGGTATTTGAAAACATGATAAAATTGAGGCCGTCCATAATTATCGTATTCAATACCCATTGAAATATTGGCTGATAGGTTGTTATAGGTTTCGTCGAGCATATCCGCTTCAATGATTTGGAGTTGTAAACCCTTCTTTTTATCGAAAATCAAACGTACAAGAACCTCACCATCTTGTGCTACGCTCATGATTACTACATTTTGAACATCGCGCCATGAAAATCTGCCTGTTACGTCACAGTTCCCCTTTTTACCCCATTTGGCAAAGTTATCCTCGATTTGGGTATTTGCTCTCGTATCGAGTGTTCCTTTTGGATCTTTTGAGCGCACTTGAAGCGTGATACCATTTGCTCCAACAACATTTTTATGCACCATTTCGATGTATTTCTTTACATAGTCATTATTCCGTGCCAATTCCCTTGCTCTTGCACGTAATGTAGCTATTGATGCACGAATCTCTGCGTCTGCAGGCTGTGAGAACGCTTGCCATGATGAAAACAAACGACCTACATTTGCCCCTGAATAGTTGCGTTTTGCTGTCTTTTGTCCCATTGGTGTATAGCCGAAACGGGCGAAGAGTCCTTCAAACATTAGAACCTCACCATAATTTTGTTTTTGTTTCCTAGCCCGGAACTGATACGATCTTGTGCCTCTTCGTTTGCAACCTCGCGCTTATAGGTTGATCTTAATACTAGGAGTTGTTCAGCAGAAAAATATTTGATTGAGCGGCCATTGACCATAAACTCTGATTGTGCTTGTGTAGCAGTCCCCTCGATAGTTGATTGAATAGCATCAAGGACTTTACGGGCATGGGATTTGTAGGAAAGGTCAGTTACTTTTACACGACCTTGTATGATAGTTGTTTTAGCGGATGTGGTTTTATGAGTAGCGACCAAACGGTAATTATATTCACCTGTAGTAATTCCAGTGATAACCGCTGAAAGAGTGAAGTTGATGCCATCGTCTAAAAAAGTAAGCGATATCGCCCCAATTTCATATTTGATAATATAATCAGCAGGGTTATACCCATTGAGCTTGATTGACTTCGTAACAGTATCGCCGATAAACAGAGAAGTAAGTGCCAAAGTATCCATTGGGATAATTGTGGCGTTTTAGAAAGTAATTTTTTGGAAAAAATTAATCAATTTAACTTATTTACATCACTTCCATGCTGATGCAAAACCGCCCCGCTGCCTTGATGGTATGGTTTTCCTTGGCTTTTGGCGTATAGATTGTGGCATTTCCATCTCTTTTTGCTCCTCTTTTACCATTACTTTTCGCTCTAAATTTGCTTTTAGTGCGCTCCAATTTGGGTTAAGTATTGCCAGTGCTGCTAAAGCGTATACATTTAAATCTAATGCTTCATTACGTGGTCTGGTCTTCGTCCATACTCGTGCCGGGAACCCTCGAATAAATTTTGTAGTAATCCGCTCTGCGGTAAGCTGTTTGAAAAACTCCTCATCATATATTTTAGAAAAGTGCATATAGCCTGAACCAAACACATCAATTTTTAGCCGTGCAAAAATCAACTCTTTAGCAGTATCGGTCCCGACTGAAAATAATTTTACATTCCCTTTATTTGAGCGAGTACCACGATTTACGAGTGGTGCCCCTGGAGTTGATGAACCCTTTACTGCATAAACCCGTCGCGCCTCTTTATTTTTAACGAACTTATAGACTGCATCTGCAAAATGCCCACCAGTGTCTATACATGAAGCTGCAATACGCATTGTGTACCCATCTTCATTTTGGTATTGCTGGAGTAATGCGGTATCTAAATCATCCCATACATTTTGCTTTGATGGGTCCCCATAGATAATTTTATAATCAATACCCCAAGACTCTTCTCCGTTCCCAAAACCTTTTACCTCTAATTCAAGCCGGTCATCTTGCACATCAACCCCTGCTACGAGGACAAGCGCACCTGATGGAACATCGGTATATTCTTCACGTCTGGTCATTAGCTCGCTGTCATCAAGCTGTATCCCCTCCTCTTCCCACGTTTCACCAAGTGAAGTATTCACAAAAGTTTTAAGAGTTTCTTTGGACTTTTTGGCCTCTAAAAAGTTTGTTACCATATCACAAAGCGATACCCATGGTGAATAAATCTCGTTTAGGTGAAAACCAGCTACCCCTTTTGTTGCACTTTGCGCTATCCACTGCCCTTTTTTTATAGCTCCCCATCGCTTTGCATCACTCCATAGAGAACCACAACCATCGCAGGTATATCGAGCTGATGAAGGATCATCTTTTTCCCAGGTAACGTTTGCCCATTTTAAGTGCTGCTCTTCATGACATTCAGGACATGGAACGTGATAGCGTCTCATATCGCTTCCCTCATACGCCATTTCTACACGTGAGACGCCTTTTATCGTTGGGGTAGAGGTAATCATCATCTTTCTATTCCAGAATGTTGTAGTACGCTTAAATGCAAGAGCAACGCTATCACCCTCAGAACCTGCGCCTCCGATTGGATAACGGTCTACTTCGTCACATAACACTACGCGAATCGGGCGTGATGCCAGAGAAGCGGGAGAGTTTGCCCCTGCTATCGTAATATGGCCCCCTTGAAACTGTTTATGCAACAATGTATTCCCACTATCACGTGTCCGTGCTTCTCCCACTTTGCCTTTTAGTACTAGGGTATCTCTGAGCATTGGAGCTAGTCTATCTTTGCTCCATGCTTCCCCCATGTCTAATGTTGGCTGTAATAAAAGGACAGGGGACGGATCCTGATCGATAAAAAACCCTACGATATTATTGAGCATCTCTGTTTTACCGATTTGGGCGCTAGACATAATGACGACGGTATGGATTGACGGATCACTAAACGCATCCATCATGCCGCGTTGATATTCAGCACGTGATGTATTCCATTTGCCAGGTTCGGCAGAAGCTTCCGGTGATAGGTATCGATATTCATCTGCCCATTGAGATACACTGAGTCTTTTTGGTGGTGCGATGACCGTAAGGTTAAATGTTCTCAAGACGTGACAACTCCAATAATAATTCATACATAGCATCATCCATAATCGACTTTGCCTCAGCTATGTTTTCGATCCCAATCATAAGCGGTGCAAGTTTGGTAGGGATAGCCATAGCACGTGAACGAAATGCGATCAATATCTGTTCATTTTCTTTTTTGACTTCCTCAACGGTTATCAATTCCCCTGATTTTTTGAGATAATCGAGCTCTGAAATTTTGCCTTGATAATATTCTTTAAATATTCGTACCTGAGAAGATGACATATTTAAAAATTCCATAGTATCAACAGCTGGTAGGTCCGCTCCCTTTTGTTTCAAATCTTCCGCCATACGTCGTGCTTCTTCACGTTCCATACGAAGTATCTCTTCCTCTTGGGGGGTAATCTCTGCCATAGATGGGTAACTCCCTATAGCTTCAAACAAATCATTACTCTTTCGCTTCTCTTCGTTTGCCTCTCTTTGAGAATCTCTTGAAGGGTCTTTATTTTTTTCAATCGCTATTTTCGCTTTCTCTACATCGACACGGCCATCAATAAGTTCGATAACCCCTGACTTGACTAATTTACCAATATAGGTGTGACTTCTCCCTACTATTTTTGCGAATTTATTTTGAGATACTAACATGCTTCAAACCTCGATGGTGTCGATACTTGCAACGTTTCAACACTCATAAGTTGACACCAAGTTGAAACCTCTGTCTCTAGGAAAATAACGAGCGTCGCATTACCCTTATCTTGCATTTTCCCCACAGTACCTTGATATACCCCCCTTGTCTGGGATGCCTTCATCATTTCGCTGTACTCATTGCAAAATCAAAATTCTTAGCATATCTATCTTTGAAATTAGTTTGAATATTTTTGTCAGCAATCCCATAGAAATCAAATCGCTGCTTATAGTTTGGAGTTCGTACAAATAAGATGACTGGTTTAACCCTTGAACCATGAATGCCTGTCTTTGACCATATTCCAGGGGCCATCTTCCCTCCATTCGACATAAAATACATAACTCCATTAATTTTCTTTGCTTGTTTCTTAGTTCTACCAATCTTAGCCATCTTATCCCGTGTGGATTGCTTCATGTTCCCTTCAAACCCTGCCTTACGGTATGCGCTAAAATAGGATATGAGCATAGATGAAAAACTTCCTTTTATGTTCCCATATTGGTCAAGCTTCGCTCCTGCTGCTGGAACTGCAATCATGTTGCTACCCATGAATCCACTACCTATCATTGCTTTCTCAAACTTCTTTAGTGGTCTATCACCACCAATGACATGATGCAGTAATACTGCTTCGGGTGTTTGACCTTTCCCCATATCCCATGGGCTTACTTCGATCATACCTGCTAGGCTTGTCTTAGTGGACTTCTTTATTGTGAATGCTGTCTTCAAAAATCTCATATTAGGCTTATCGAATATAGTCTCGAAAGATTTAATATAATCATCTTTAATTGAGTAAAGTGAGTCGTTTATAGTCTTAGATAGTGCAAATGTTGCCTGCTTTGAGGATATATCAATGAACTTAGAAATATCATACACATTGCTTTCAATCTTAATCATTACTTGTATATCCCTTTGTTAAAGTGATTTCGTATTGATTGAGTTGACTTATCAAACTCATAGGCCATATTGATAAGAGCATCTTGGTGAGACATCCCAATACTTCTCAATCGATGATAAGCCAATCGTTCTTCTTCATACTCATTAATCTTCTTAGGAATATAAATACGACAACCTGCGTGAGCTGTCACTATCTCTCTGAGCTGATCTTCTGTGAGTAATGTCCCAAGATAAGATGCTGGTATGTCTATAGCTGCCATTATGCTGTTCTCCGCTTTGGCTGTATGTATCTGTTGTATGAATTTGTTACCTGCAAAGCTACTGTGTCGTATTGCGCCCGCAATTTATCAGTGCTCTTAATGTTTGATCTCCAAAATAATTCTTGATAAAAATTAGTTCCTTCGAAGATATAGGTCAGCATTGCCTCAATCTGTTTTTCAGTTCTCTTGTCAATAACTCTCATATCTCGAACATGCTTTGCCCATTTTTTAAAGTCAGGAGTTTTAATTGATGAGTGGATAGCCTTTAAATATTCGAATAGTCTCTGAGATATATGAAGGTCGAATTCAGAAGAGGTGTCGTCCGAAGATGATTTCGGACATTCTTTATTACACTCCGTAGGAGTATTTATATATACCTCCGTGTTTGCATGGAGAGGGGTCTCCGTGTTTGCATGGAGAGGGGTCTCCGTGTTTGCATGGAGAGGGGTCTCCGTGTTTGCATGGAGAGGGGCAACATTTGATAGTGTTAATATTCGACAATCAACCTTCTTCGAATTGCCTAAATATTCAATTTTTGAAGAAAGATAACCATGCTTTATAAGGTTATTTATCCATACGCTAATTGTCTTTAAATGTACCCCATATAGAGATGCAAAATAGCTATTCTCAGCACGGCATTCACCGTTCATATTAATTAATGAAGATAGCTCAGCATAGAGTAACTTTTCATTTGGTGTTAGGTTCTTATCGTACCTGACATCAGCAGTTATTATTGCATAGTAAGAAGGTTGCCGCA
>JAQTOQ010000003.1 GCA_028713245.1 Sulfuricurvum sp.
ATTCCCGCAGATGGTGGTGAGAGAAGGATTCGAACCTTCGAAGATAAAAATCAGCAGATTTACAGTCTGCCCTCGTTGGCCACTTGAGTATCTCACCACGGCCTAATCTGGTCTAACACTGATAATGTAATGCATTCCGATTTCGTTCATGGTGCCGGCACGAGGACTTGAACCCCGGGCCTGCTGATTACAAATCAGCTGCTCTAGCCAACTGAGCTATGCCGGCATGTACGAAATGGAGCCGAAATTATATATACATTTCGTTTAAAAGTCAAGCGCTATCTGCAATTCATTCGATTATGTAGATAATCTCATTTTTTTTATCGGTTTTAATTCTCTCACAAAGGGTAAGTCCATCAATGCTAAGACGCGCAAAATCCTCTAGCGATTGGATATTATTGCGTGCAATGGCCCGCAGTACTATACCTCTATAGGCTTTTGCCCAGTGACTTACAACTCTACCCTTCTTAAGAAACTTTAGGGTCATTGGAACATTTTTTGACGTATAAAATTTATCATAGAACCCTGCACGTAAATCCAGCACTTCTTGATCACCAATCCATTCATCCAGCGAATTAGTGAAATATTTTTTGTAAAACTTCTCTGGCGCCACCGAATCAATCGTGGAACCTTGCTTGAGTTTATAATCAGGTATCAAGTCACCTGCACCTATTGGACCAAAAAGATTTGAGAAGAGTATGACGTTACGATCTATATAAGCTTGTTGTAACGCATCTAGATTGACATAGGCAAGGTAACCATAGGCCACACCGTCATAACGCTCTATCGCCTTCATAGTCGGTGCATGATCAAATGGAATTTTATACCGCTCAAACTCTTTTTCGTCTTTGATACCAAAGAGTTCTTTCAACTGGTTGTAATCGCCCTCTTGTACTACTTCTTCATATTTCGAGATAACACCAAGACGTTTTTCAAAAAGAGCGGGAAAGATGAATGATGAAGCGCTAAGACTAGAAGAATCTCCCCCTGGGCGTTTTCCTTCACTTGGGGCGAAAAGAACTATCATTAGTAATACGTTGCAACAATGGCATAACTAAGAAAAAACATAAGATGAGAAGCCCCTTCAAAATAATTTGTCTCTCCATCTTCCGTCGTTCTTGACACCAATAAAATTGTTAATAAAAGCGCCCCAATTTGCAACGGATTGAAATCCAATGTCAAGTTAATCCCCGAGTAATACGCTAAAAGCATTAAAATCGGAACCGTTAGAATAATCGACACCGTCGATGCTCCCATAGCAATATTAACAACACGCTGTATTTGATCATTTCGTGCAGCACGTACCGCCGTGAAAATTTCGGGCGAAACGCTAATGATTGCAATGACCAAACCGGATAATCCAGGGGATATACCGTATTGACGTGCCAGCTTAATTCCATGCTCTGCAAAAATCTCTGCACCCACGGCAATAATACCAATCAGAACAATAATGACTACAAAATTCACAGCAGTATGAAAATGTTCAAAAATATAATCACTCGAATCATTTTCGTCTATTTCACCCTCTTCTTCTTGAAGTTTACGTTTCAGACGGAAGAAACGGCTTCGTGCCGTTGCTTTGAAAAAATGGGTATGTGTTTGGGTTTGAAAAATAAAAATAATAAGATAAAAGAACATCAGCAAGCCTGCGATCAGATGGCTTACTTGTGTCAAAATCCGTAAACCATGATCCGTATGGCTAAGAAGCCCTGGAACCAAAAGAGCAGATGATGCCACGAATAAAACGGTACTGTAAGCGCTAGAGGTCTCTTTGTTATGCTGTTGCTGCGTAAATGCAAGTCCACCCAAAAATACCGAAAGTCCTAGAAGAACATTCAGATCCACAATCACAGCAGAGATAATCCCCCCCTTAACCGTCTCTAAAACACCTGGGGAATGTCGTACTTCGAGTAAAATCATATAGAGTAAAACAATCTCAACGACAACAGCACTAAAGGTTAAAACAAAACTGCCATAAGGTTCGTGTAGACGTTCGGAAAGTATGTCGGCAACCTCTGCAACCGTCAATGATAATGCGGCAATACCCATCGCTGCAAAAAGCGTAGCCATAGCGCCATCACCTTGTGAGTGAAAGAAAAAAGCGAGTAACATGGAAGATATTCCTAAAAATATATCCCAATAATCTTCGATAAAAAAGCGTATCCGCCTGTCCAAAAGTGTATCCTTTAATGTGTTATGCATAATAGTACCATAAGGGCACCTGTAAGATGATTTTTAAATCAATCCTTTTCGTTTGAAAATGTAGATAGGCAATATGGATGAGGCAATCATCATAAATACAGAAAGTAAATATCCGTATTCCCAATTTAGTTCCGGCATAATCTGGAAGTTCATTCCATAAATACTCGCAATCAATGTCGGTGGCAAGAAAATAACATTCACAATTGTAAAGATTTTAATGACTTTATTTTGCTGAATACTCAAAAGACCAACAAAAACATTTTGTAAATAGTCGAGCCGTTGAAAATTAAAATCGGTGTAATCTACCAGGGATTTTATATCTTTTAACATGATCGTCACATCATTCTTCAACGACGGTTTGTATTTATCCGATTTTAAAAATGAACTCAAAATACGCTGTTTATCCGTTAAACTTTCTCGAATTTGCATGTTCAAATCTTCAAAAGAGGAGATTTTTTCCAAGATTTCTTCATCATCATTTTTATAATCGGTAAAGACGTGCTTACGAATTCTTGCAATGTCACGAGAAAGCTTTTCGATAATATCTGCATCCGCATCAATACGAATATCTAAGAGATTACAAAAAACATCATAACCGCTTTCAAATTGCTGTGGCGTGGCGTAAACTTTTCGGTTAAACTCTTCAAAGGTGTACAAAGCTGCGTAACGAATCGAAATTAGAAGCCCTCGGAATAGGATAAAAGAGACTGTTTCATTAAAAGAGTTCTGGTTTGAACTGATCAAAAAGTAGCTGTTGATTTCGATCTTATCATTTTCTTCCCAATAACGCGAACTTATCTCAATCTCTTCGGTTTCTTGTTTCGTCGGAAATTTAATCCCGAAGGTATTTTCAATAAAAATAATCTCATCATGAGTTGGCATGAGCATATCTATCCAGATTACTCGATCAATAACATCTCCATCAAGATCAGACATGGTTTCGATAAGTGCAATAGCATTTTCATTTTTGACAAAACATTTAATCATTACAGTACTCCTTTCTCAAAACGTTCTTTGTAACTGCATTTTTGGCACAGCTCTTCGACTGCATGACCATCTTTAAAGCCAGAAAGCATTGTGGAAGCACGCTCGGATATCAGAATTTTACCCAAATTTGTCACATGTAGGTTACCTAATTCAATAACTCCCTCACCATCCAAACAACATGGTACCACACGTCCATCTGCTAATATCGCAATTTGCTTGCTCAAACCGTGACAATACCCATTGCCTGAGATTTCATTTTGTAAGCTTGGCCATTGAAAATATCGATCAAAATGTAACAATATCTTCGACGCAACACGCAAGGATTGCCGTTCACCGCTTATGGAAACACGGACAAACCCTGCCTCTAGCGCAAAATGTTTTTCCAAAAGGGTAAAAAGCTGCTCGTTAAACGCCTCTTCACTGCATGCCTCATCCAAATTCCACAATCGTAAATTGATGAAAAATTCGAGAGGCTGATTTAGCTTTTCATCACAGAATGCTAAAATATTTTCCATATAGGCTTCGAAGCTGCGAGAAACACTATTTTTATTAAAACTATTCAATGAAACATTCACTTGTTTGATACAAGGGTGAAATAGCATTGCGCGGCGCGGCTCATCCAAATAAAAGCCACTCGTCGTAATCATAACCGAAAAACCTAATCGATGTGCAACATCCAAATAGTTGTCCAAATTAGACAATACCATGGGATCACCCATCACATGCAGGGCAATATCACGCGTGTGCTCTTGAAGCTGCAATAGGATAGATTCAAAAAAAAAGAGGGACATTGTCTGTGTTGGCTGATCTTTAGGAGGGCAAAAACTGCATGCTAAACCGCATACATTCGTTATTTCGATGTAGGCACGCTGAAACTTCACGCCCCAGCTCTCATGGGAGGAAGCTAACTATCCCTGCAGTCACTGCAACGTTAAGTGATTCAACCCCGCGATACATCGAAATAGAGACACTATGCGTAGAGGATGCCGCTATTTTATCGCTCACCCCTTCACTCTCATTTCCCAAAACAAAAATAGAACGAGGTGGGATTTTTAACGAATGAATATCACTTTGTGCATGCGATGAGAGCGTTATGATTGCAGTATCTTTGAAGGTTAAAATTTCATCCAAGTCATTGCAATAGTAAATAGGAATTTTAAAAAGAGTCCCTGCGCTGGCTTTCATCACCAAAGGCGAGAGTTTAGTACTGTTTTTACGAGGAAGGATAATCCCGTCTATTTTACTTGCAGCAGCCGAGCGCACAATCATCCCTAAATTTTGAGGGTTATTGATCCCATCCAATGCTAAAAAACGAAAATCATTAGGAAAATCTTGAGCAATAGAGCTTACGTGACGATAATTAGCTGAGTGAACATCGATCGCCACCCCTTGATCCTGCGCACTGTTTTTGGAAATACGAGACAGAGATTCTTTAGTGTGGTACTTTATCTCGACTCTACGCATATCTGCCAGAGAAAGTATCTCTTCAATCGTCTCATCGCTGCGATTGCTTTTAGAGAGGTGAAGTTTGTGTATTTGAATCGTGTCGTCACGTAAAACTTCTACGGCGACATTGCGCCCATAAAGCGTTATAAGCGAATCAAAAAATGCTTTTTTCTCTAAATACTCTGGAGAGTCGGCCATTATCATACGCGTGAAGCGATTGCTTGGGCGGTAAAACCAAAATATTCAAATAGCTGCTCCGCAGGAGCGCTGGCACCAAATGTATCCATAGCAATTACTGTATCCGCGAAACGGTACCATTCCAACCCACGTGCGGCTTCAATCGCCACTTTTTTCGTATCCGGTTTGATAATCGAATCAATATAACTTTGAGATTGTTCGATCAACAAGTCGTAACACGGCACACTCACTACATTCGCCATCACACCACGCTGGGCCAATTCTTGTGCCGTTGCTAGTGCCAAAGAAACTTCAGATCCAGATGCCATCAATGTCACTGTCGCATTGGAAGCTTCACTTAACAAATATCCGCCGTTTTCAACATCCCCTTTAAGTGGTGCTGACAATACCGGAAGATTTTGGCGTGAACAGACAAAGGCACTTGGTGAACCTTTCATAGAGAGCGCTTTTTGCCATGCCTTAACATTTTCAGCACCATCTGCCGGACGGTAGACATAAAAATTCGGCAACGCACGAAATTGACTCAAATGCTCTATTGGCTGATGCGTTGGACCGTCTTCACCTACCCCAATACTGTCGTGCGTCCAAATAAAGAATTGCTGTATTCCTGCCAATGCCGCAATACGGGCTGCAGGTTTTAGATAGTCACTGAAAACAAAGAACGTAGCACTAAAAGGCAACAGTGGTCCGTACAGCGCCATCGCATTTGTAATCGACGCCATCGCGTGTTCACGGATACCAAAGTGTATGTTTTTACCTTGTGGGAATTCGCCCATATTGACAAGCTCCGTTTTATTCGAAGGTGCCAAATCAGCCGATCCACCCAAGAAGCCAGGAATTGCTTTGGCAATCGCATTCAAAATAATTCCATTGGTATTACGTGTTGCATCGGCTTTTTCAAACATTGGCCACTGTATTCGGCTAAAATCAGGATTAATAAGCTGCTCATATGCTTCGTTTTGCTCCATTAATGGCAGCTCTTTCAGACGATGATTCCACTCGCGCTGTGCCAAATCCCCTTTTTCAATCGCACAACGGAAACGTTCTAGTACATCGGCATCAATAGCAAAAGTGGCTTCCGGATCAAAGCCTGCTGCTGCCTTAGCCGCTTTGATCACATCGTGCCCTAATGGCGCTCCGTGCGCGTGGTGAGAACCCTCAAGTTTTCCGGCACCTTTTGCGATGACCGTATTGGCAATAATCAAGACAGGACGCGCAATAGTTTTTGCTTGAGTCAATGCACCGTCAATCTCATCAAAATTATGGCCATCAATCTCTAAAACTGCCCATTTTTGAGATTCAAAACGATCACGTATATTTTCACTCAAACTCAGTTGTGTAGAGCCCTCGATGGTGATACGGTTAGAATCATAAATCAATACCAGATTATCCAATCCCATGTGTCCTGCGATGGAACATGCTTCATAACTGATCCCCTCTTCTAAATCCCCATCACCGCACAAACAATAGACACGGTGATCAATCAATGATGCCGTTTCAGAATTTACTTTGTGCCCCACATATTTTGAAGCCATAGCAAAACCAACCGCATTTGCAATCCCCTGCCCCAAAGGTCCTGTAGTAATTTCAATACCCGGCGTATGACGATACTCAGGATGCCCCGGCGTTCTGGAGCCTAGTTGACGAAATTGTTTAAGATCATCGATTTCCAATCCGTATCCCCAAAGATGATTTAATGCATAAATAAGCCCCGTCCCATGTCCGCCTGAAAAAACGAGACGATCACGATTAAGCCATGTCGGATCTTTGGGATTATGAGACATGTGCTGGGACAAAACAACGGCGATATCAGCAAGTCCCATAGGAGCACCCGGATGACCAGAATTTGCCTGCTGAACCATATCGGCTGCTAAAAATCGGATCGTATCCGCCATTTTTTGACGCATTGCATTACTCATTTTTGTTCCTTGTGTCGGTTAATGTATTTGGTAAGTGTTGGTGACAATTCACGATATAAATTCTCATCAAAACTTTCCATCTGATCTAAAAGTTTTTCGGCCAGGATATTTGCTTCTCGCATCGCTTCATCAAATCCCAATAACGTCACAAAACTGTTTTTTGCCTCATCATTGTTTGTTGTTTTGCCCGCACTTGCAGAATCTTGTGTAACATCCAAAATATCATCCTGTATTTGAAACAATAATCCAAGATCAATACCAAAATCATAAAGCATGCCGGCAATATCATCACGTCCGACAATAATAGCCCCCATCTTCAGCGATGCCGCTATGAGCATTCCCGTTTTATGGATATGCAGCATCTTGACTTGATCTAATTCTAGACGTTGGTTTTCAAAGTGGCAATCAATGGCTTGACCCAAAACCATTCCATTTAATCCACCGTTATGCGAAAGCTCTCGAACAAGCTTAACAACAACAGGTGCACTAAGCGGAGCATTGCTCAAGACTTCAAATGCATACGTATTAAGAGCATCACCTGCTAAAATAGCGCTCATCTCATCGTACGTTTTATGCAATGTCACTACACCACGACGCAAATCGGCATTGTCCATAGAGGGTAAATCATCGTGAATTAATGAGTAAGTGTGAAGAAGTTCTATGGACAGAGCAATATGATAAGCGCTCTCAAACATCAAAGGGTTGTAAGCACCTACCACACCAAGCAATAAAGCGGGACGAAACCTCTTTCCGCCGCTGGTCAGCATTTGACGCAAAGAAGTCTCATAGTAGGGGTGGAAACTCTCAGATACTGGTAAATGCGAAACCAAAAATGATTCGAACTTTTCCATAATCCCCATTAGATCTGTTCTATCACTTCTGTAATATTATTATCGTCATCCACTAACACAACAGTCGGCTTATAAGTTTCGAGTTCCGTATCATTATACGTCGCATACGCAACAATAATAATTTTATCCCCTTTGTGTACCTTGCGAGCCGCGGCACCGTTGAGACAAATATCACGCTGACCACGTTCACCTAAAATAACATATGTTGAAAAACGCTCGCCATTATTGATGTTTAAGATTTCAACTTTTTGCCCTACACGCATCTTAGAAGCTTGCATAAGCTCTTCATCGATGGTGATCGATCCAACATAATTCAAATTAGCATCCGTCACTGTCGCGCGGTGAATTTTGCTGTACAACATTTCCATTAGCATGGTTTAGCGCCCCATCTGCTTTATCATGGCCGCTGGAGTAATCGGAGCATCCCATAGTTCTTTTAAAATTACATATTCTTTAACCACTTCTCCACCAATTATATGGCGATCTATAATCTCGGTTATTTTTTCTTTTGTCAATCCTGCATACATGACATGTCCCGGCTCTACAAGCATTACCGGACCTGCAATACAACGATTTAAACAAGCTGTGCGAATCGGCTGAACCGTACCAATGATCCCCTTTTCCATCAACGTCTGGGATAAGTGCTGGAAAAGATCCTGAGTCTGAGGATTTAGACAGCTTGGCTTCGGCATGCCAGGAGGTGAACTTTGCTCGCATTTGAAAATATAAAACGCTGGTTGTGGAACACCCATCGTTGACTCCTTAATTAGTTTTGTGTCTGTGTACTTTAAAATTGAATGGAATTATAGCCAAATTCAAATCTTATGGTTTAAGCTTTTATAACAGTTCTTTAACTTCAGCGTATGTTTAAAGTTGTTCTAAAAGTTCGCGGGCAACACTACGATCATCAAAAGGAAATTCTTTATCGTAGATAATCTGCATTGTTTCGTCCCCTTTACCCAATATTAACACAACTTCATCTCCCCTACGATCACGAAGCGCTTGCGCAATGGCATTACGTCTATTGACATCCACATACACATTTTTTTGATCTTCTATTCCTGCTAAAATATCCGCTATTATCGCATCTGGATCTTCAAAACGTGGATTATCACTCGTAACATATATTTTTTTGGCAAACGACGCAGCAACTCTTCCCATCATTGAACGTTTCGTTCGGTCACGATCTCCACCTGCCCCAAAAACAACCAATACCTCTTTTTCTTTAAGTGCATTAAGTACTTGCTGCATCCCATCAGGAGTATGAGCAAAGTCAACTATAACAAGCGGCGATTCACTCACCACTTCCATCCTGCCACTCACGCCGCCAAAATTTTCTACCGCTTCCGTAATCTGCTCAAAACTATTTGGGCTCACTATATGGACTGCCGCCATCGCTGCTGTAATGTTATAAAGATTAAAAAAGCCATGCAACGATGTTTCAAATGTCACCATTTCTTCAAAATGTTTTAGTACTCCACTAATCCCATCATTAAGCGAATACGCCAGAATCTTATACGTTGCGGGATTTTCTACCCCATACGTAAATGCATTTTTAAAATTAAACTCTGCTCTTGGTTCATCTTTATTAATCAACTTTTTACTCTCATCTTGAAAAAAGAGGTTTTTAACACGTACGTACTCTTCGAGAGTATGGTGATAATCAAGATGGTCCTGCGTAATATTGGTCAATATCTTCAAGGCGAACTTTATTCCCGCAATACGTTCCTGTTCTATTGCATGCGAACTTACTTCCATAATGAAGTATTCACATCCTGCTTGTATCGCTTGTGCAATATGGCGATAGGTATTCATCACCGTAGGAGTTGTGAGTGTTTTACTCTCAACAATAGCATCATTCATAAAGAAACCACGCGTTCCTTGCATAGCTGCTTTGTGGTCTAAGTCCAAAAGAATCGAGTAAATGGCGCTTGCAGTCGTAGTTTTGCCATTCGTCCCGGTTATACCGATAACCTTGATACGATCCAAACCAAAGAGCGTCCAGCACTCATCAGGTGTTACAACAAACTGCGCACCACGACCAATTGCATCTTCTTTATACTTCTCGTTTTGTCGCGTAAGTAAAAAAGCACACTCATTCGAACAGTCCTTAGAATCCTCAGATATATAGCGATACGGTTGACCTGAGAGTTCAACTTTCAAGTGCATTTCCTTTGGCTAATCGGCGTAACAAATTACGTAATTGCTTATCATTTGGATAAACACCCAATGCGCTCTCTAAATATCCCAATGCCATCTCTTTGTAGCCATGATCAATCAAATTATCCAGAAAGTCAACAAAATCTTCTTTTTCAGTGATAATGACACGTGTTGAAAACATTATATTTTCAAAAATACGATTAAAATCATTGTCATCTTGTACGAGTTCTTTGAACTCTTTGTACATAATTCCGTCTTCATACGCCATACGTTGCTTCATCGTATCATCAAAGAGTGAACCTAGCTGATCCAGCGTTCCATCCATCGTTTCTAAAATCTCAGAAATTACGATATCCGCTTGCTCGGCATCTTCACCTCTCAAAATAGCATAGTAATCAAAAAGTGCCTCAGCCCCATTTTCACCACCCATTGCCATGTCTGCAAGGATTGCGCCATTGTACGCTTCTTTAGACAAAGGGTTAGCTTCTAGCGCAAACGAATACTCACGAATGGCATCGGAGTACTGACCCGCCAGAAAAAAGTTGTTAGCCTGACTGAGGGTTTTTGCTAAGTTAGTTAATTTCACGGTTACCCTCTAAAATAAAGTTAAATGTATATCGACATAATATCGAAATTATAGTGTATCAATTTGATTTTCCATACCTTGCGGAACATTTATGACCGTAAGATCCGGATGTATATCCATACGAAGCTGACGTTCTACACCGTATTTAAGCGTATTTCCGCTGCTTCCACAACCGACACAGGCCCCTTGCAACTGAACATAGACCGTCCCATTCTTTACCGTCAAAAATGCGATATCACCGCCATCAAGTGCCAAATTAGGACGAACTTTGTCGATCACGTTACGTACTGGCTGCATTAACTCTTCATCAGTAAATGGAATCATGGGAATATTACCTTGTATTGGGAAATGAATATGACAATATAGAGAAATTGCACTAAACATGTACTAATAGGAACTTGATAATTTTAGAGTGAAGTTTTTTTTAAGAAGAGAGGTAAATAAGAGTGGATGTATTGAACTCGTTATACGAGTTCAATGTATGCCATAACCGTTGCGTCGCCGCGACGGATACGAGTTTTAACGATACGGGTGTAACCACCGTCACGCTCTGTGTATTTTGGAGCCACTTCATTCAAAAGCTTTTTAGTTGCTTCTTTATTTTGTAATGCTGCAAAAATAGCACGGTGAGCATTTGCATCGCCTACACGTGCAGTAGTAATTAATTTTTCAGCAAATGAACGAACTTCTTTTGCTTTAATCAACGTTGTTTCGATTTTGCCGTGTTCAATCAACGCAATGCTAAGGTTCTTCAACAAAGCAGCACGGTGTGAGCTTGTTCGACCTAATTTGCGGTATCCGTGACGATGTCTCATGATACTTCCTCTATTATATTAAAGCTTATTCAGCTTCGATTTTTGATTTGATCGCAGTGATTAAATCATCTGCTAAATCTTGCCCTACTGCATAACCGAATTCATTGATTTTTTCTAAAATCTCTTCAAACGATTTTTTACCAAGGTTTTTAACTTCTTTCAAATCATTTTGACTCATCATTACGATTTCGCCGATATGTTTGATATTTGAACGGTCTAAACAGTTAAAACTACGAGCACTGAGACCTAATTCTTCAATACGTGCACCTAAACGTTTAAGTTCCGGATGCTCATCTGAATTTTCAACTACTGCATTTGTTGTTTTAATGCTCACTTCACTGTTAAAAACAGCCATTTGAGCATACATAACGTCGAGTGAATTTTTAAACGCATCCACAGGAGAGATTTGACCATCAGTAACGATGTTAATAATCACTTTTTCGAAGTTAGGATTGTCCTCAACCAAGATGTTTTCGATCGCATACGTAGCACGACGAACAGGAGTAAAGTACGCATCAAGCGCAATATACCCATCGCTTAGCATGTCACGAATGTCTTCGCTTGGTGTATAGCCGATCCCTTGGTGAATTTTGACACTAAAATTAAGAGTTGCGTCTTCATTCAATGTTGCCAAAAATCCATTAGGAGTAACGACTTCAACATCATCATTTTCCAAGTCACTACCATGAATTTCGCAAGGGCCTGCAAAAGTATAGTTGATCTCTTTTTCTTTAAGGCCGTTTTTCAATTTGAAACGGATACCTTTTAAGTTGATAATAAAATCAGAAATATCTTCAAGCATACCGCGCACTGAGTCAAACTCATGCTTAGCACCCTCAATTTTAATTCCGATTGGAGCAAAACCGACTGAACTGCTTAATAAAAAGCGACGGATCGGGTGGGCAATAGAAACTGCATATCCCGTTTCAAAAGGATACGCAATAATGTTCGCTTCATTCGGACTAATTTGCTCAACGACAAACTCTTTCGGAAGAAGCGGAGATGTTTTAATTTTTTTCATGCTGAGTGCCCTTTATTTAGTGATTATTTCGAGTAAAGCTCGACGATTAGACGTTCTTCTACAGGAATAACAATTTCTTCACGCTCTGGGAGGCGCGTAAAGATACCAAATAATTTAGCTTGATCGATATCAACCCATGCTGCAAGACCAGTTTGATTTGTAAGCTCACCTGCACGAATAATCTGGTTATTCTTTTTGCTACGCTCAATAATTTCGATTTTTTGACCAGGTTTAATACGGTATGATGGAATATCAACACGATGACCATCAACCATGATGTGACCATGATTTACCAATTGACGTGCGAAACGACGTGTTGTTGCAAAACCCATACGGTAGACAACATTGTCAAGGCGCTGCTCAAGAAGCAATACTAAGTTTGTACCGGTATTTCCTTGGCGACGCTTTGCTTCATCAAACAATGAATGCATTTGCTTTTCGCTCAAACCGTACATAAATTTCGCTTTTTGTTTTTCACGAAGTTGTGTACCGTATTCAGAAATTTTTGTACGGCGTTGACCGTGTTGACCTGGTCCATAAGGACGCTTGTCAAGTGCACTTTTACCTGCAAGACGACGCTCACCTTTTAGACCAAGGCTAACACCGAATCTTCTTTCGATTTTTTCTACGGGTCCTCTGTATCTTGCCATAGCTTCGCTCCTTAGACGCGTCGGCGCTTAGGCGCACGACATCCATTGTGTGGCAGTGGAGTAACATCTTTCATAAATGAAATACGTAATCCTTCAATAGCACCAACACTTTTAACTGCAGTTTCACGACCAGAACCTGGTCCTTGAACTTTGATTCCCACTTCTTTAATTCCGTGGACCATTGCTTTTTCTAAAGCCGATTCTACTGCTTGTTGAGCAGCAAATGGAGTAGATTTTTTTGAACCTTTGAAACCAAGCGCACCGGCCGAGCTCCATGCGATCATATTACCCATCTCATCTGTTACTGTTACAAGAGTGTTATTGAATGTTGCAAGGATATGTACTATACCTCTTGCAATATTCTTTTTGACGACTTTTTTACGAGTTGCTTTTCTTTTTGCCATACTCTAATCCCTTATCTTGTGACTGAACCGACAGTTTTCTTCTTACCTTTGCGTGTACGTGCATTGGTTTTGGTTTTTTGACCACGGCATGGGAGACCTTTACGGTGACGAAGACCACGGTAAGAACCGAGATCCATCAACGCTTTAATATCCATAGCAACTTGCTGACGAAGGTCACCTTCAACAACGGCACTAGCGCGAATTTCTTTCGCGATTGTTGCAGCGTCATCTTCAGTCAATTCGAATACACGCTTGTTGTAATCGAGACCTGTAGCATCCAAAATTTTACGAGATGTATGCAAACCGATACCATAGATATAAGTTAATGCATATTCCAGACGTTTTTTCTTAGGTAAGTCCACACCGGCGATACGTGCCATGCTTATCCTTGTCTTTGTTTATGTTTAGGGGTTTTGCATATTACGCGAACCACCCCTTTGCGCTTGATGATTTTACAATCGTCGCACATTTTCTTCACTGAAGAACGTACTTTCATCGGTAAGCTCCGTTATATAGCTTCTTTGACCTCTCTTAGGTACACGCGAACGTATACCAATACTTGTTACTACTTTTGAAAGCAGTTACAAACATTCAATCACGCTTGTCTGAAAGGGCAAAGTGGACGCGTATTTTACATAAGTTTAAGTTAAAGTTTTATTAAGATGAAAAAGAAGTGAAGTGCTTACCCTTAAATGGGTAAGCTTTTACATTAAATCAGATAATTCGTATCATGAAAGGTTTCTCTAGTACAGCATCAAGTAATTCGAGGTTTTTAATCATAGCACATACATCGCTTTCCAACGCTTCATGCGTAGAGAAGAGCAAATGGGCACATTGTGCTTCATACGGACGCTGCAACATTGTCTCTACCGATATCGTATGATCCGCGAAAAGCTGTGTTATTTGTGCCAACATTCCCGGTTTATCACTGATACGTAAACGCAAATAATATTTAGAGCGGATATTTCCTGAATCTTTGAGCGTTAGTCCCTCTTCAAGAGGATGGTTAAACCCAAGCATCGGAGAGCGTTTCCCCGAACGGACAATATCAATGATATTGGCAACAACTGCACTCGCAGTCGCATCTCCCCCAGCACCCGGTCCATAATACAGTGTTTCTCCAACACGATCACCTACAACACTGATACCATTCATAACGCCATCGATCTTTCCGATCATCGCATCTTGCTTCACCAATGCTGCATGAACTCTTAACTCAACTTCCATACCATCACGCTTTGCGATTCCCAAGAGCTTGATTGTGTACCCGAATTCTTTGGCAAAGGCGATGTCCGCTTGGGTTACCCCCTCTATTCCCTCTATTAAAATCTCTTCGGGTTTTGCGTCTATCCCATATGCGATTGAGGCTAAGATAAGCAGTTTATGTGCCGCATCAAAACCGCCGATGTCGAAAGTAGGATCCGCTTCGGCATAGCCCAACGCTTGCGCTTCTGCTAAGATAGAGTCGAAATCTATCCCCTCATTCATCATCTTGGTCAGCATGTAATTGCACGTACCGTTCATAATCCCCATAATGGAAAGAATATGATTGGCGGATAGCCCCTCGCGCAAGGCACTGATAATCGGGATTCCACCCGCAACACTTGCTTCAAATTCAAAAGGGATATCTCCTGCGATCTCTTGAAGCTCATAACGGTGATACGCCAAGAGTGCTTTGTTCGCCGTTACAACCGATTTTCCATTCGCAAGTGCTGATTTAAGGATACGAAATGGTTCATCAACCCCACCCATTAACTCAACAACAATATCAATTTCAGGATCATTGATAATATCATCCGGATTTTGAGAAAGTTCAATCCCAAGATCTCGTACTTTTTCTAAATTGCGAACGACGCCACGCTTGACAATAATAGCATCCCCTGCGCGCGCAGTGATAATCGCCGCATTTTCTTCTAGGATTTTAACAACAGAGCGTCCGACTGTTCCGACACCGATAACACCGACACGAATCACGCGTGAGCCTTACACTCAAACTGTTGTAAAAAGTTTTTGATATTTTTTGCCGCTTGACGAATACGTTTATCATTTTCGATCAAGGCAAGACGTACATACTCATCGCCATAATCCCCAAATCCAATCCCAGGCGCTACCGCAACATTCGCTTCAACAAGTAAACGCTTAGAAAATTCCAAACTTCCCAAGTGTCGTGCGCACTCTGGAATACGCGCCCAGACGAACATCGACGCCTTGTTACGTCGAACCGGCCATCCGGAACGGTTAAATGCTTCTAATAATACATCTTGACGGTGATCGTATTTATCGGTAATCTCTTGCACACACGCTTGATCCCCATTAAGGGCAACAGTTGCTGCGACCTGGATAGGCAAAAACATCCCGTAATCAAGCCAGCTTTTAATTTTTTGCAATGCGCCAATGAGCTTTGCATTCCCGACAAAGAATCCAACACGCCAGCCTGCCATGTTATAGCTTTTTGAAAGCGTAAAACTCTCAACTGCCACATCTTTTGCCCCCGGAACAGAGAGGATCGAAGGTGTTTTATACCCATCAAACGTCAAATCGCCATACGCGATATCGCTGATGATGTAAAAACGCTCACGCTTAGCCATTTCAACAATGCGCGTGTAAAACTCTGGTGTTACTGTCGCTGTCGTCGGATTATGCGGAAAGTTGACGACCACATATTTCGGCTTTGGAAAGGAAACATGAAAAGCAGTTTCGAGACGTTCAAAAAAGAGATCTTCATCTACTATGTAATCTTCGTCAAATGGTAACTCCATCTTCTGTACATTTCCACCTGCAAGGATAAAGGCATAGGAGTGAATCGGATACGTTGGATCAGGAACGACGACAACATCACCTGGATTGGTAATTGCATACGCTAAATGTGCATACCCTTCTTTTGAACCCATCGTTGCAACAGCTTCTGTCTCAGGGTCAAGATCAACATCATAACGGCGCTTATACCAATCACAAATCGCTTGACGAAGTTTTGGAATGCCTTTAGATGCAGAATAACCATGTGTTTTCGTTTTTTGAGCCGATTCTATGAGTTTTTCGCGAATGTGTTCAGGAGTATCCCCATCAGGATTTCCCATACTAAAGTCAATAACGTCCGCACCTGCACGTCTGCGAGCCATTTTAAGCTCATTTACTTCTGCGAAGACATATTTAGGGAGACGCTTGATACGATCAAACTGTATTTCATCAAACATTATTGCAACCTGTCAAAAAAAAAATTGCGCCATTCTAACATAGAGGGACTCCAAAAAAGCTTATAGATATTATTGTGCATCATTTGCACAGCCTACCCACGTCCCCTCTTTGAGCATTTTCATTCCATTTGCATTGGAAACTTTTAAATATATGGCATTTTCGGGAAGTTTAAAATTAAGCCGGTCATGTGATTTGAATTCACGAAAAGAGGCTAAAACCTGCATATTCCTATTAAAAACGGCAACTTCAGGATACCATTTATTACCATAAGGGGCTTCTATAGAAATTCCTTGTGCTTTATTGACGACAAACCAATAGGAAAACGCTCTTTTTTCTAACTGCGCCCCTTCGTCTTCGCTAATGGATGCAAGATTCCAAAATGCCTGTGAAGCATCGAGTCCTATCATCCACTGTTTATTTTTAAATTGCCCAAATTTGATCATGATTTGATGTTCGCTCAATGCAGCACTAAACCCTTTTGCATCAAATGCTTTTTTTCCATAAAGGGTACAATCCATCTCAACCATGCCATCCGTACTCACAAAATGATGCATATCTGCTTTGAATCCCATTGATCCAAATACTTGTTGAATAATGGCGCTTGAGAGCAATCCTCCTTGCGAAATGGTGAGATGCACATCGCTTTTCATATCTCCTAACGCCAATGAATACGTCAGCAATAGCGCGTATAGCAACCGTTTCACTACCAGTTGGCCCCTTTGTTTATCTCAATAAATTGTGCTTCGTTAATCTGTTGCAATTTTCCATCTTCAAACGTAAACCAAACCGCATTTCTCTCTTTTAACGTTTTCTTTCCCTCGGGTGTCGTGATTTCTAAACGCCCATGCCCAAACATAAAAAGGGTGTTTTTACTTCCATCCAAAACGATAGTATCTTTGGTAATTTTTTGAGTTTTTTTACCCGAACTCATGTCCATCATACCTACCCATACTTTTGCAATAGGCTTTATATTCATGGCACTTTCAGAATTTACAACAGAAGCCGTACTTGTATTTTGCTCATGCTTCACAACCGATACATTGGCTTCCATAATAGGAACCACTTCCGTCGTATTCATTTCTGCAGAAAGTGTTGTATCGGTATTTTGATCTACTACTTGCACGTCATTACTGCTGAGCTTTATAATGTCCTCTGAAGGAGAAATACTCAACTTCCCTTGGGTCATCGATCCCAAAACAATTAATACGGCAATAGCTACGATACCGCCAAGCACCCATTTTTGTCTAGATCGAGATTCTGCTTGTAAAATAACCGATGATTTTGGGAGTACAACATCCGGATGCGTTTGCATAAACTCATCATATTCATGACGAA
Source organism: Sulfuricurvum sp. (assembly GCA_028713245.1). GTDB lineage: Bacteria > Campylobacterota > Campylobacteria > Campylobacterales > Sulfurimonadaceae > Sulfuricurvum. Next base: position 17,770 of record JAQTOQ010000003.1, read on the forward strand.
TATTAGAGAGATCAATCCCATATTCACGTTCTAATATAGACATAAATCCCATAAATTGAACACGAGTTAAGTCAGCATACGTTTTATTTAACACCGACTCGAGCTTTGCGCGTGCTATATGCGTTTGTTCGTGAATAACATTTGCACCTAACTCTTGTAAATCTTCAAAGCTTTTCATCGCATTCTCTCCATTAAAATTGCTCCGGCTACACCCACATTGAGGGAATCAAAATCATGGGCCATAGGAATCGAGACACCCTGATCAATCCCTTTTTCGATTCTACCGCTAAGACCTTCGCCCTCGCTTCCCAAAATAAGTGCTCGCTTGGACGCAAAGCTCATCTCACGGACGTTTGTTCCCTGCGCCATTGCTCCATACAACGTAAATCCAGACTGTTTTAACTCATGCATGACATCGTGAATATTATGAATGATCACAAATGGCAAATCAAGTGCCGCACCGCTACTGGTTCGAATAATCGATTCAAAATTGGGTTCTTTAATACCGGAAATTACCATTGCATCGACACCCAATGCATACGCACTGCGCACCAATGAGCCGATGTTTCCCATGTCAGTAATAGAACTGAGGATAACAATAAATTCACATTTTTTCAAAAAGGGAGAAGCATACGGAACCAATGCGGACATTTCAGCAATATAACCTTGGTGATTTCCCCCTTTGACCATGGATTGTGCTGCATTTTCAGGGATACGCTTCACTTCTATCCCCATTTTCATCAGGACTGAGTACTCTTTTTTATCCACTTCTTTTGCTAAATAAAGCGTCTTGATGCGATCACGATGACGCTCAAGGGCGTAGAATACAGGTTGTTTACCATAAATTAGCATTTTGCTCTCTTCTGTACATAATTATTTTATGTGGTTAAAAAAATATTTGTAGTTATTATATCGCTAAGTGTTTAAGAGTCGCTGATAACATTCCTTCGGATTTTCTCCGGTAATTTTGGCAATGAGTTTAGAGGCGGCTTTTTTGGGGATGTCCAAATCAAGGATATCCTGTTCACTTAGATTTCCGCCTTGGTGAGGAGAGGCTTCAATCACTGCAACCCATTCCCCACGAATTTCCTCAGTTAATTGGCTCAAAAGTTCTAATGCGGTTCCTCTGTAAAAACGTTGGAACTTTTTACTGATTTCTTTGGCTAAAAATACCTGACGCTGCGGTGCTGCAATGACAATCTCGTGCAATAACTTATCCAAACGTTTTGGAGATTCATACAAAACCGTTGTGTATCCATTAAAAAGAGTCTCTTGAAGCGCTGCTGCTCTGTCATGACCTTTGTGCGGTAAAAAGCCAAAGAAAAGCATTTTTGTCTCACAAAAACCACTCGCTACAAATGCACTTAGCACAGCATTGGCCCCCGGTAAAATATCATACTTCACTCCATTGTCTAAACAATAGCGTACCAACAACTGTCCCGGATCACTAATCCCAGGCATCCCTGCATCACTAACATAAAGAACATTGGCATTAAAAAAATCGGGAGTTAATTTGGAAACAAAATCAGCTTCATTGTGTGAATGTAAACTTAAAAATTGTGGTTCACTCGTAATGAGACTATGCCGTTCTTTCAGTAAATGAATCAGTTTTTTGGTAACACGGGTATCTTCACAAAGGATGATATCAGCAGTTGAAAGTATTTCTAGGGAACGAAGAGAGATATCGGAAATGTTTCCGATAGGAGTAGGAACGAGAGATAACATTGACCTCTCCTAACCTTACTTATGCATTCAGTGCGTAACGTTTTTTGAATTTATCGATACGACCAGCTGTATCTACTTGACGCTCTGAACCTGTGTAAAACGGGTGACATTCGCTGCAAATATCAACACGAAAAGTTTCTTTTGTGCTCTTTGTTGTAAATGAATTACCGCATGCGCAGCTAACAGTACATTCAACTGTATTTGGGTGAAGTTCTTTTTTCATAATATTACCTTGTGAATGACGGCGTTGTACGTCAATCGGTTTGAGTTTTACATCCGTACCTGGGGACGGATTGTTGGATGCGAATTATATCTAAAGATTTCTATTTTTACAAATGGCATGCTGCAACAGCAACAGCAGCGCTCTCAGAGCGCAAAATCATCGGTGAACTAAAGTGCCGGACACGGTGATTTACAAAGAGTGCGCGTTCGCCCTCATGAAATCCACCCTCGCATCCGATCACAACGGTTTCAAAAACTTCATTATGGTTTAATTCTTCTCCGCCAAAGTCCAAAATAACAGAATCCGGATGCGTGCTCAAAAAGTCACTCAATGAAGCTGATTTACCAAACTCGATGAATGAAGTACGCCCGCACTGCATAATCGAGCTTTCCATAATTCGCTCAAAGCGCTCATAATCAAAACGAAAATTGTGCTGAGAACGGTGACACTGAATAAAAGTTATTTTCGAAACGCCCATCTCTGTGAGCATAGGGAGGACTTTTTCAACCGTTTTGGGATCAATAATGCACCATCCAATATGCAGTTTCTTGGCAGACTCACAAGAAGCATTGCTTTGGCTCTTTAGGAGAAAAGTAGCATGACGGCCATCTGTACTTTCGAGTACATAGCGATATTCTACCTTCAAATTAGTACAGTTTCGAAATGCAAGACTGTCTCCAACAACATGACGACGCACTTTAATCACATATTTATAATCATCTCCGCTCAAACGTAACTGCAGTTTTCCAGCATCGGCACTGAGTATAAACTTCATAACAGCATCCAAGCGCTCATTGCCACCAAAAGGGCCATCTCAATTCCTAAAAAACGAAACGCTTTTTGCTTATACTGTACGAATGCTTTTTCTTGTTTAATATCGGTTTCGTGTTTGAGTATTTTATACCGCTTCACTTCTAAGACAATAAAAATGATACTCAAGACTATCATCGCAATATTGGCAAGTGAAAAATTAAAATTCTTGGTTGCCATCATCACGATGCCTGTAAAAATCGTGATGGTAATGAGGGATGACGATATGGGCATTACAATACGCAATCGTTTGGCATAGCGAATAATCTGATGAGAAAGAGCAAGCATAATGATATTAAACATCACAACTGCTAACAAAACAAAAACTCCGACAAAATGGATCTCTAATCCTGCTGTGTATAATGCTTCCATAAAGGGGATTTTACCTTACTTTGCTTATAATCTTCACAACCATTCCCAAAGCATAAGGGAACGACCTCAAGGAGACACAATGGCCATCAACGTCGAAGAGGCACTTCATCATATTTATACCGCAGCATTACCTCTGAGTACCGAAATTACTCCTATCGAAAATGCTATCAATCGTGTTCTAGCGCAAATCATTACCGCTACACATTCTCTCCCTTCTTTTGATAACTCAGCGATGGATGGATATGCCATTCGCATCTGCGACAGTGGTAAAACTTTGCCACAGTCATGCATAGTCTTCGCAGGGGATGTTAATGACGTCCGACTTACTGAGGGTCAATGCATCCGTATTATGACAGGTGCAAAAATACCGCAAGGGTGCGAAGCGATCGTCCCTATCGAAAATGTATCGATCGATGGAGACAATATCACCTTTGACTCAAATATCAAAGCAGGACAACATATTCGCCTTAAAGGCGAAGACATACAGTGCGATATGACCTTACTCGAAAAAGGGACCTTTTTAAACGCCCATCATATTACACTGCTTGCATCACAAGGGATCACTCACGTAAAACTGTATCGCAAACCTCGCGTCGCCTTTTTCTCTTCGGGAAATGAACTTAAGATGCATTTTGAAACGCTGGGAAATAATCAACTGTATAATACCAACACTCCAACATTTACCGCTCGTGCTACCGAATTAGGATGCGAGGTGATCTTTACAGGAACCGCCGAGGATACTATCGAGTCGATACAAAATCACATTGTTAGTTCTTTGGATGCTGATTTGATTGTTACCTCTGGGGGAGTAAGTGTTGGAGATGCAGATTACACCAAAAAAGCATTTCAAGGCCTTGGATTCGAAAGCGCCTTTGAATCAGTCGAGATTAAACCTGGAAAACCAACAACCTTTGGACGGATCAAAAACACCCTTATCCTCAATTTACCGGGGAATCCACTAGCATCAGCACTGTGTTTTGAACTTTTTGGTCAAAGTATCATCCACGCACTCAGCGGTCGACATGACAAATACCTCTCGACTATTACCACACGCATGGCGCAAGCCTTTGTAATGAAAAAAGGACGCCGTTCGTTGATCCCTGGATGGTTTGACGGTTCGACATTTACTCCAAGTCCTAACTTCGGTCCAGGGATGGTACTGCCGCTTTCACGAGCAAACTGCTACATGATGGTGGATGAAAGTGTGGAAAAATTCGATCAAGGTTCAGAAGTGAAAATCATCCCTACACGCTGGTGTATGAACTCGGATGTCCAAGCATCTTTGGTAACGCTTTAAACAGTATCAGGATTAACGAAGATCTCGCCCTCCATCATCTTCTCCCAAAGCTGTGGGTCGCCCCACTCTGCTCGCACACCCTCGCTAAAGATAATTTTCTCTAATTCGATCAATCCCATCTTTTGGGAATACGCATCCTCACGGAAACCTTGAGCATACCCCGTATCGGTTTCATGAACGATAATGCTGTGCAGTTTAACCTCGCGCTCACCATTGATCGATTGGGTACTTCCGAGCAGTTTATCAATCATCACAAAAATGACACGGCTGAATTGTTCTGCGGATGGAGAGACAGGAAGCTCAACCCAACGACTCGAGTGACGCTTCATATCCACAATATACTGAGCATCATCACCATCCCATAAGGCAATAGAGTGATCGAAACTATCGATCAGCGCTTTCATCCCCTGCTTCATTAGTCCGAAGTCATACACCATCTGCCCATCATCAAGATACTGAGATTCAAAGAGGACTTCTACTTTGTACGAATGACCATGAAGGGATGCACGACATCGTTGCGTCGAACATCCACGAACGATGTGCGCATTTTCAAATTTAAAAAGTTTACGAATAATCATAATGAATCACTTTCTACTAAGGTTACATAACTAGAGATTGGGAATAAGGGAATTATTTAAATAGCTCCTCTTTCTCTACGAGAAAGGCTTTTGGCTCAGAGATATAAAACCCCTGCATATAATCAATATCCAGCAACAACAGCTTCTCATAAACTTCTTTTGAGTGCACAAATTCCGCGATGGTCTGCATATTGCTCTGCGAAGCAAAATGTATAATGCTCTTAACAACCTTAAAATCTTTGTTGTTTTTATCAATATTTTTAATTAGAGAGCCGTCTATTTTAAGAAAATTTGCCTCTACATCAATAATTGTTCTAAAGTTGGAATAGCCGCTTCCAAAATCATCAATGGAAACTTTTGCTTTTAGTGAGTGCAAAAGGTTTATTTTTTGTTTGAAAAGCTCTACATTATCAATCTCATCACTCTCTAAAATTTCAAAAGTAATCCTAGAAGCGAGATGATGATTCTCGCTTAAATGTTTGATGATCGTCTCTTCGATGTCAGGATTGATAAGGTCTGAGAAGTTTATGTTTATGCTTACCGTCTTCTGGTTGTATTTAAATTTTTCAAATATAATAAGCAGAATTCTCTGCGTTAGTTTGTAGTGCATATTCGTATGTTTTAATTGCGGTAAGAATTGCATAGGCGAAATAATAATGTTCTCTTTTGAGACAATTCTTACCAGCGCCTCATATTTAAAAATTTCACCATTTTTGTGGTTATAAATAGGCTGAAAATGGCATATCACACGATCTTCATCTAACGCTTCTTTTACATAACTGATGTCTTTGGAAGATGCTGATGAGGATGTTTTTGTATGCTCTTTTTCATCATAGATTATAACTCTGTTTCTTCCGCTTTTCTTAGCTATATAAAGCATCTCATCTGCTATTTTTATAGCTTCTTGCAGATTTTTTTCCAAAGCTGGGTGCTTGTGGATACCGATAGATACCTTTATTTTTATATCGTTTCCATCGTATTTGAAGATCTCATTAGAGATATTGTTTCTTAATCTTTCGCATATATCTGTGTTTGTATTGTCGTTGTTTCTGTTGTTTATTAGAAGGATAAACTCCTCACCCCCGTATCTTATTAGAATATCGTTTTCTCGTATGGATTCTTTAAATATCATGCTTGCGCGAAAGAGAATGTAATCTCCGGCTTTGTGCCCGTAGCTGTCGTTAATAGCTTTAAACTTGTCAAGATCAAGCATCGCCAAAGAATAGTGTTTCAAGTTGAGCATTGGTGCTATCTCTTCGAGATAGTTTCTGTTGAATGTTTTTGTAAGTGGGTCCGTAAATATCTTTTTTCTTGTAACAAAATAGTGGAAAATCTGCGTAATTGTCATACCCATCAGTAGAAGAATAAAAATAATTAAAACCGTAAAAAACGTCTCTAATGGTTTGATTGATTCTAAAATAATTTTTTGAATATTTGTAGTAATATCAATGCTGAATATCCCTACAACATTGCCATTGCTTAAGATAGGGTATAGATATGTCAGATAGAGATTTTCAACGTCATGCTGCTTGATAAGCTGAGGTTTTTTCTCTTTGTATATGGCTTCATACTCAGGAGAGGTTACGTCAAACTTTTGATAGAACTCAGCCTTGTCGCTCTGCGAGGCGTCTAACAAAAATCTAAATCTATCTTTCTCGTCTTTATGTAAAATATAGGCGTATTTTACATTTGAGGTTAGCAGTAAAGAGATAATATGCTCATATTTCTTTCTGGTATCGATATCGCTAAACAAAGAGATCAAATCATCTGGAGTTTTTATATCGAATGAGGTCACCATGTCTTTTTCAATATTTTTTAAAACAGATGAGATTTGCTCTATTTGGTAATTTTCTATACGATCAAAAATTTCATTTTTTGCTTTTGTAACATCTCTGTAAATATAAATAATAAAAATAGCAAGCAAAAAGAGAAGAAAAAATATAATAAATTCTTTTTTCTTTACCATACTTTTTCTTCAATATAAGCATTTAGCTCTTTAGAAACTGAAATGTTTTGCGACTTTATTCTTGATTCTATTATTACAATATTTGGTCTGCCTTTTTTCCAAAAAAATGCACCAAAACTTTTTGGCACCTCTTTTAATAAGTTATAGTTAAGTACAAAAATTGGTTTATTTTTACAGGTGTCATCATTCAATTCTTTTTTATTTTCTATTATGATTACAGTAGCTTTATCACAAATATCTGAGATGATTAGATGATTGCTCTTTCTAAATCCTGCTAAGAGTTCTTTATTGTCTGACCATACTGTTATTGTCTCATTTATAGAGATGTTTAAGATTATTTTTTCTAAAATCTGTGCTCTCATAATATCTTTGTTATCTGAAGCAAACAGTGCAATAGTTAAAAAAAGTATTATGCTAACTGCTTTCATTTAAAAAGTGTACTCCATGGTAAGCAGTACCCGTCTGTCCGTCGCCGAAACATCAACACTGTTCATCGGAGTTTTAGAGGCTTTATCTAAAATATTTTCTGCTTTTAGTTTTAGCTCAGTTTGTTTGTTAAGTTTGTATATTGCTCCAAGCGAGTAGTCGTATCCCTCAGACATATCAACTCCGTCAATACTTGTATAATTAGATCTATATATTAGCTCATTATAGAAATCAAATTTTCCAACAGTGTTGAAAAGCTGGATAGAAGCGCCAAATCGTGGGCTATAATACGCTTCTCTGTATTGTCTGAAATATTCGATTTTTATTTTATTGTCTATGTCAAAATTATGTTCAATATTTACAAATAGTAACTCAAAACTGTTTTTTTCAGGGTCATTAACATATTTATTTTGCGATATATTAAAAACTACTGCATTATCGGTTTCATTTCTGCCGACGCCAAATCCAAAAGTTGTGTTATCTTTAGTGTAAATCATCTCTGCGGTGAGCAGTAAAATATCAGAACTCTTTAAATCTGGGTTAATGTTATAGTTCGGCGAGTATGTTGTTTGTATAAAAGTAGGATATAAGTAGCTTTCCATCGCAAAAAGTTTAAACTTCCACTCTTCATCAAGAAGTGCTACATAACCAGCTCTTAATATATGCTCTGTCGATGATTTTGATAGCTCATTTTCATAGTAATCTACTTTAGCACTTAGCGATATAAGATGATTTTTGTTTATATTATATAGATTTTCTGCATATATCATATATATATCTAAATCTTTTGGTCCCCAAGCCACATTTCTGTCAATGCCATCTGTTTTGTATTCATCAATTTTAAATTTTTGATGTTTGAACTGCGCTCCTAAAAAGAGCTCATTGTTATCATGTATAAATTTCTTTTCTATAAGGGCGCTGTAAACTTCGGTGCTTACTTCAGTATTTAACTGTTTTTGAAAAGGAACGGTAGGAATTGGAATAACCATACTGTCTTTGTCGTATACCTCAAGATTTTCATGAGATGTTGTTATCATTACTTTTAGGTTATTTTCAAAATATTTTGTAAGATGTGCATATATGTCTTGAGTATATGCGTATCCGTCTATTGTTGCCATTCCAAGTCCGCTAAATATATCATACTTTTCTTGTGCAGCGCCAACTTCTATATCATAGTCACTATCCTTGGAAAATTTAAAATAAAATTGACCTCTGGCTCCATCTCTAGAGAGGTCTGAATCGGTTGTGGTGTAATTTTTATGGTTGTTTTTTCTCAAATCTATATTTGCCAAGTACGAGTAATCATCAAATTTTTTTGCATCAACTCCTTGCAATGTTGTACTACCCAATGAATCCACCGAAGCTTGTATTGATGTTGAGTTTTCTCTTGATGGCTCTTTGGTGTATAGTTTTATCAGCATTGTTCCGGGCTCGTTGCCAAAAGTAACGGAATTTCCTGATTGATAAACCTCTATATGGTCTATAAAATAGAGCCCCATTTTTCCATATTGAACTAAAACATTTCCCAGAGTTGCAGAGTTTAATTCATGGGAATTTATGTAAACTTTTACAGGAGAGCTTGACATTTGCGACTCCCCGCTTCTAACAAGCGTAGTCATTCCATTTCTTCTTGTTTGGAGAGTGAAAAATCGTAGAGTTTTTAAGACATCGTTTAGCGTATAAGCCTGCATTTTATCTAGGTCGGAGCGTGAAAAAACAGTGACATGACCGGCACTCTCTTTTTTTGTTTGCAAGTAAAGCTCTTCTGAGGTTTCATACTTTTTTAAGAGGTCATCAAGCGACGCCTCATTTGCGAGCAGAGAAATGGCAAAAAATAGAGTAAAAATACCAATCCGCACCGATAAGCCACCCATATTAGGAATCATTGTGTATTGAGTGTATTAAATGTCTACTTAGTTTATGCTTACATCAGGCAGAGCTAAACAATAAATAACCTCTTTGTTACTTCTTTGCATGGCTTGAACAGTCTGAGCGAGTGTCAAATTTTTACCTCAAAAGCTTACGGATTATCATTGACTACACCCCATGATTTTGATCCCAAATGCGAATATGCAATCGATCGCTGTAGATAAAGCCACGACGTTTGCAAAATTCAATCACCGCTTCGCAGTTGGCTTCGATATGGGATTTGTCACCACCCAAAGGCATGCAATACACTGGAGTAAGTGGATAATGGGCGATAACTTCATCAAGTTCAGATTCGATATGAGAGACTAACGATGGTTCATCCACAGTGAATTTAAAAAAGCTCCCATTGGTATTGGCAATGATGGAATCAAGAACCTCAAACTTGACCCTTTTATCATAGAGTTCGCCACTGTTGGAGAGCTTAACTGACAGTGCGTACACTGCTTCTTTATAAAAAGGGTATTTAGCAAAATCGGGTGCGATGGTTGCATTGGTTTCAAAAGTTACGCGATGTCCTTGCGAGATTAAGTGTTCGATAAATTCAACAAAAATCGGCTCATTGGCATAGATCAGCGGTTCACCGCCTGTCAGCACCACATCCACATGAGGTGGGAGACGGTAACCGTTCATAATCCATATCAGGGTTTGAAGCTCTTCAATCTCTTGCCACAACTCACCAAAGGCTTTGCGATCGACGGCATACACCGTATCGCATCCGATAACCTTTGTACCATTAGGGGCTATTTCATGGCATCCGAACCCAGCGCACGTGAGATTACATCCGCCAAATCGAAAAAATAGGGAGGGGACGCCTGTGTATTTTCCCTCTCCTTGAATGGAGTAAAAATGTTCAACCAGCTGAAGCATCTATCAACCACCCGTTTCGTAAAAGGCCCGCTTGGAAAGTTCTCCATCAGGATCGCTCCATCGGTTTTTTTCAGGCTTGGTACGAATCACTTCTTTGAGCACCAATGCCGCTTCTTTGGTATCACCTCGGCGTATTGCATCACGAATACTCATTGCTTCATCAAAATACAAACATGGGATCAGGGTTCCCTCGGCTGTAAGGCGGATACGATTACATTTCGCACAAAAATCATCTTTGTGCGGCTCAATAATTCCAAACTCATACCCATCATCAAGTTTATAGTAATGTGAAGGTGAATGTCCATCAAATCCCTCATCGTTATAGGCATAGCGGCTTCCGATAATTTCCAAAAGCTCTGCACTTTGCATCCCTTTAATGTCAACCTCGGCATGAACGTTTTCCATGTATTCAATAAATCGGACTGTCATCTTGCGCTCTTTGCAAAACTCCAATACATCCAAAACTTCATTCTCATTCATTCCCTTCATGGGAACCATATTAACTTTTACACGAAATCCTACACGAAGCGCTTCTTCTACCCCTGCTAAAACATGACGCAGCACATCTTTTTTGGCAATTTTTTCAGCTATATCCGGGATGAGAGAATCGATGGAAACATTTATACGGCGCAAACCTGCATCGTAGAGTTTTTGTGCGGCACCTTTGAGCAAATAAGCATTTGTTGTCATCGCCAAGTCAACATCATTTTTATAATCATGAATCATTTTTACAAAGCGGTCTAAATCTTCACGCAATAAAGGCTCACCACCGGTAATACGAATTTTTGTAACACCTTCGTCAATGGATACTTTAATAAATTCAAATAATTCTTCAAAACCCAATATGTTCTCTTTCGGAACCCATGAAAAAGGTTTTTCGGGCATGCAGTATTGACATCGAAAATTACACCGTTCCGTTACTGAAACGCGTAAATAATCAACTGTTCTTCCGTAACTATCTACTAACACATTAATCCTTTTTATTTCACCCAAAGAGTATCATAGTTATCTCAAAACCGTATTATAAATAAAAGATAGTTTGAAAAGGTTGAAGTGTTTATTATAGAAGATTACGTGAAATTTTTCTTTGATTTGCATCAAGATCAGGTAATAAATAGTATAAAAAAGAAGAATTCACCCCAAAGGGTGAAAGAAGAAAAAAATATTAATGGACTTCTGACCAAATTTTGCGTTTCCACAAATAAGCAAGGATTGCAAATACAAAGGTATAAAGCATTACCCAAAGACCAACGCTTTCACGTTCTGCTTTTTTTGAATCTCCAGTTTCTTCCATGTAAGCGATAACTTCCTCTTGAGCTTTTTCACTCAAGCCTACGCGCGGCATAGAGGTTCCTGCCAACAAGAGTTGAGGATCATTGATAAAGCCATGCAAGTAGTGCTCTTTGCGACTTTTGATATACTGAGACAAATCCGGTGGAGTTGCGCCCATATAGGCTTTGATAGCATCTTTTGACGTTGTTGCTTCAAACTTCGCATAGCTCATCGAGTGACAACGTCCACATGCAGCAGCATACGTTTCTTTATGCGCATCTTTCCCAGCTACTTTTGGAGCAATTGACTGTAGATACGCCACAACGTCCATGATTTCTTGAGGCTGCATCCAATTGTACGCAGGCATCGGGAATGCTTTTGCTCCACCTACTGGATATTTGTGACTGAGATGCATAGCGCTAACCGGATCAAAAATAAAGTTTGCCAAATAGTTTTTGTCATAAATACGACCTGAACTACTCAAATCAGGCGGAACAACACCATACGCTGCCGCAGCATCCGCATTTGACATGATTTGCAGGTGACCTGCTTTTTCTATTGAGTGACATGCAATACAGTTAGCTTCTACAAGAACTTTACCGTTATCAACATTTCCAGCAAGAGAAGTATCAACATTTTTCAAATCTTCAAATGCGAAATCTGCTGCTTTTACCTCAGGATGCATAACGTGATGTGCATACGGTTCAATCCCATAATACGTAATACCAACAAGAGCAGCAATAATTGCTAATATTTTAAACTCTTTCATTATTTGCCCCCTACTTTTTTAGCTTCTGCTCTAGTAATGAATGGCAATGTAATAAATAACATCAAGAACGTTATTGATGAAGCAAATCCAACCCATGCATTTGCACCGGTAGGAGGCAATTTACCAAATATTGTAAGTACGATCAAGTCGGCGATCAAGAACCAAAACCAGTATTTAAAATACGGGCGTTGATTGGCAGGCTTGACCATTGGAGAGCGATCCAGCCATGGCAAGACGAAGAAAACACCCTGAGCAAAAGCAAAAGCGATAAGCCCTAATGATTTACCCGAAATTCCCGCGATCTCAAAAAAGAACCCACGCAACACTTCGTAACTCCACAAGAAATACCACTCAGGGTAGATATGTGCCGGTGTTTTAAGACCATCTGCTTTATCAAAATTAACCGGATCCATCGCAAAATCGTAATGGAAAAAAACCAAATAGAAAAAGAAGAGTAAGAAAAAACCTAAAACAAAAAAGTCTTTAGACAAAAATACCGGCCAAAAAGGGACTACTTTAGAATTCTTTTTATCTCCAGCAAGATATTTTTCTGATTCTTTGTCAAAATCAAAAAATTCTCCTGCTTCATTGTTTACGTGTGGAAAACGAAGCGCATAGAAATGAAGAACAATCGCACCAATAATAGCAAGAGGAACCAACAAGACATGCAACATAAAGAAACGGGTAAGCGTAGAATCAGACACATAAAAGTTACCACGAATCCATACAACCAAATCGCCACCGATAAGCGGAATTCCACCGAAAATTTCTGTAATAACGTACGCTGCCCAGTAACTCATTTGGCCCCACGGAAGCATATATCCGCTAAAACCTTCTGCTGAGAAAAGTACAAACAACAACATCCCGGAAATCCAGATCATCTCACGCCCTTTTTTATAAGAGCCATAATAGATACCCGTAAACATGTGAATGTAAATTACCAAAAAGACAACCGATGCACCAACAGCATGAATATGTCGAAACAACCATCCGTAGCCGACTTCTTGCATAATCGTGTAGTTGACACTATCAAATGCCATATTAACATCCGGCTTGTAGTACATAAGGAGAAAAATTCCCGAAACAACCAAGATAGTGAACATAACGGTCAATAAAACGCCCATTGCCCACAAAAAATTAATATTTTTTGGAATCCAATACTCCGTCATCATCACTTTCAAGAACTTATCAATACCTAAGCGCTGGTCAAACCACTCATACATTGAGTCTGCTTGTTTAAACTCTGCCATAATCTACTCCTTACGCTTTCGCCATCATGGCTTTGTATTCCGGGCCTTCTTCGCCAAGCACAAGGGTTGTTCCATCAATTTTAAACGGAGGAAGATCAAGTGGACGTGGAGGTGGCCCAAAGCTATTCACACCAGCCGACGTAAATGCACCACCGTGACAGGCACATTTGAAATCTTTTTCATCATTACGATACGCAGGAATACAACCCAAATGAGTACACAACCCAATCATAACTGAATAATAGTGATCACCGACTTTGACAGTACGTCCCTCTACTGGCTTCATGTCTTCAGTATACTTAAGGATAAATATTGGTTTACCGCGCCATACGGCTATTTCTAATTTGTTGGCTTCCAATCCTGATAAATCAACAGTTGTAAAGCCAGCTGACATGACGCTAGGGAGGGGATCCCATGTCTTTTTCATCGCTAATAACGATGCTACTCCCCCGACTGCGGCAACGGCACCAAAGGCCTTACCGACAAACCCTCTTCTGCTTTCATTCATCATTATGTTCTCTCTTAAGTTATAAATTTAATTACTAATCATAAGCGAAAAGCCTTTAAATTAGCCTAAATTAAACTTTTGTTGTATGAATTCGATGATTTTACGATCCGATTGTTCCAATTTACCATAGACGACCTCGTTTACAGAGCCTATAGCTGTCGCAAGAGATGGTGCATCGTATCCATCAATAATCGGAATATGTAAAGATTCAAAAAGAGGGATATAATCGCGAGCATAATCAGGTCGCTGTAGATAAATAGGACATCCTCCCCCTGCTAAGTTTTGTAAAACGGCCATAGGAGAAGCCGTGACCAAAACATTCGTACCGCGAATCACCTCATCGTATTCTTCCCATTCATGTATGGTTTTAAAACTGTCTTGTAACGCTTTTTCATAGCCCAAAAAGTGGTAAAAACCCATGACCAAATCCATTTTAAAAGGGGCAAACATTTCTTGGTGCAATCCTAAATCTTTTTCGTAATCATCGTCCCCGAAAAAAAGCGCCATCGGTATCGTTTTAGGACGCTGCTCATAATAATGTTCGCCTACAACAACACCTTGCGCAATCCCTTCACTGCTTAAATAGGGAGAAATCAAAAACTCCTTTGGATGCTTGGTATCACCAGGAGAATCTCCAATACGGATAAACGTCGAAAAAAACTGGCTCATATCGTCCAACAACATCGGATTAAGCTCGGCCGAATCAAAAATAATTTTATCCCCATGCTCGGCAATTTGTGGAATATTACGAACCACATCCATACCCACCGAACGTTTGATTCCAAAATCTTTTGCTTCTGCCGCGATACGAAAATCAGGAGACAATAACGTAATGTCGACATCCCCAAGGGCATTAATAATAGCCGCCGCACGATGAAACCGGTCAAGTCCGATGCGATGTCCTGTATGTACATAATAAAAAAGTCTCATTTGTTAATTCCTTGTTTGTTTCGTTGTGCCATTTTGATGTAAATCTGTAAAATATCCAACGCCGCAGGAGTCATACCACTGATTTGAGAAGCAGCTTGAAGCGTCGGGGGATTGAATTTCCCTAATTTGTCTACGATCTCATTCGAGAGTCCTGAAACAGAAGCAAAATCGAGATTCTCAGGAATAGCAATATGCAGCATCTTAGACATACGTTCAATATCATCGCTTTGCTTCTCGACATAACGAGAGTATTTTGCTTCAATGAGAATCTGCTCTTGGATATACGGATCAAGAGTTGCAAAACTCGGGATGAGCTTTGAGAGCTTATCCGGCCCAAAACTCTTACGCGATACTAATTGTGTAGCGTTTAGTCTATCGCTGATACGCTCTTCGTCAATCGATTCTAAAAACGATAGAAACTCTTTATTTGGGGTATAAATCGTCTCTTCGAGTAGCGCTAACCCTTCATTGATTTGACGACGTTTTGTTTCAATTTGTTCCATTTGTGTATCATTGATAAGCCCCAGTTCATGACCGTATCGACCCAGTCGTAAATCCGCCGTCTCTTCACGTAACAGCAAACGGTACTCAGCACGCGAGGTGAACATACGGTACGGTTCTTTCGTTCCCTTGGTCACCAAATCATCAATCAAAACACCGATGTACGCTTCATCACGACGTAAGACGAGAGGCTCTTTGCCTTGCAACGACAATGCGGCATTGATCCCTGCCATCATCCCCTGCGCTGCTGCTTCTTCATATCCTGTGGTTCCGTTGATCTGACCTGCGAGATACAGATGTTTTACTTTTTTGGTTTCCAACGTGTGGCGCAGTTCGGTAGGGTCAACATAATCGTACTCAATCGCATAGCCGTAACGGACAATTTTGGCATTTTCCATACCGTGTACTGAATGGATCATTTGACGCTGTACATCAGGCGGTAGTGATGTACTCATACCGTTGATATAGCACTCGGTATTCTCGTGCGTTTGCGGTTCGATAAAGAGATGATGACGGTCTTTGTCTCGAAAGCGGTTTACTTTATCTTCGATACTAGGGCAATAACGAGGACCTACCCCCTCGATTTGCCCTGTAAACAATGGCGCACGGTGGAAATTACCCTCGATAAGAGTATGGGTATCTTCATTGGTATACGCGATGTAACACGGGAGCTGTTTTTTCTCTACCGCGAATTTCTCTCGGTCGGTACGAAAACTAAACGGATTGGGAATCTCATCCCCCCCTTGTATCTCCATCACCGAAAAATCTATCGACGAGCTATCGACGCGCGGACAGGTTCCTGTTTTAAGACGTCCGACGCTTAGACCTGCTTTGCGCAGAGAATCGCTCAGCCCTTTTGCTGCAAATTCTCCATAACGACCTGCTTCTTGACGTGTTTCTCCGATATGAATCATCCCATTTAAGAAAGTTCCCGTAGTGATAATCACGCGGCGTGCTTTGTATTCATTGAACAAATCGGTACGTACCCCCACAACAGTACCTTCTTCAAACACGAGCGAATGGACTGTCTCTTGTATCAAACTAAGATTAGGAGTTGTCAGAATTTTATTACGGGCAATGACACGATAGCGGTCCATGTCAATCTGCGCACGGCTACCACGAACTGCAGGGCCTTTGGCAATATTCAAAATACGAAACTGGATGCCTGCATCATCGGTAAGCAAGCCCATTTCTCCGCCAAGAGCATCAAGTTCTCGTACCAAATGCCCTTTTGCCAAACCGCCTACCGCTGGATTACAGCTCGTAGCCCCCACTTGTTCGGCCAAAATTGAGATCATTAGCGTCTGCTGACCCATGCGCGCACACGCAAGTGCCGCTT
>JAQTOQ010000099.1 GCA_028713245.1 Sulfuricurvum sp.
TAAAAGCCAACTTCCCATCAAGAGTAAACACTTTGACATTATGGGCAAGGGTATCGACTACATACAATAAACCTAAATCTTTGTTAATGGCGATTCCGGTCGGGCGGTAAAATTCGTCTTTCTCGCCGATTGATCTTTGAACACTGCCATTCACATCATACACATAGACCTTTTTTAATCTTGTATCTGAAACATAGGCATTTCCTTTGCTATCAAAAGCGACACTCACCGGCATCGAAAGTTTCCCCGGAGAGGTATCCCCAAGAAACGACACTTTTTTCAAAACGGGATCAAATACGAAAACGGCACCCTGCGCCGTATCGGTAACATACACTTTCCCTTCATACGCAGCAACGCCGTAAGGTTTAAACATATTTTTAGACGAGAGTCCACCCTCACCGATAAAGACATCCAAAGCACTGTCTTTTTGAAAATCTCCCTCGCCCTTATACGTGGCAAGATGAAACAATCTGGGTATTTCGGGAAATCCGGGAACGACAAATCGCTCATGCACTCCTCCTTTTTCGGCACACCCTGTCACTACTATAGACACCATCGCTATGAACATGAAATTAATTATAAACTTTATCACGGTTTTGTCCATCCTATACACTAAGTGATAAACATTATACAAAATTTATGTTTATAACGATAATTTTGTTTGGCTGCCCCCAAAGTAGGGACATTAGAAAAGAAGAAATGAAGATTATTTAGCGTGGCATCCGATACAAAGAGCACTGCCTGTATTGGCTACGCGCAAAAACGTACCGTTGGTTGCTTCATGGGGATCATGACAGCTTCCGCACTCCACTTTGCTATTGCGCAAAAGGTCGGCAATCGTTGCAGCTCCGGCCCAACTGGTCAATGTCGTTGTTGTGGCTTTTAAACTTGCTCTGCCTGCAGTATAGGTGATAGAAACCGGATGATCATTTCTCAAATCGACTCCGATCTGAGTAACACCCGCGGGCATCGTATACGCCGTACCTGCTGCCGTAGCGCCAAATTTTACATTCGCACCCGCAGCGTTATATCCGCCGGATCCAGGGGCATTGACCATTGAGTTGATCGCGCTGACACCGTCATGACAGCTCAAACACGCCATTGAGGGGCTGTTAGGAGTAGTATCCCCTGTTGTTCCCCCAATTGTTGTACCATACATAGTAAATGTCCCTGTCGGCGTCGCCTTATTCCATAACGGAGCACCTACAAACGCTGTATTCGCGGCATGGGGAGTATGACAATACACACAAATTTCATCATTATTATCACCCGCTGCCGCTTTAATCGTCCCCGTCCCCGTTGCCGAAAGATTGTGCTTTGTATTTGTGATATTCGATGTTGCATACGCAGACATCGAACTTAATGCAACTATCGCTGCGACTGATCGCATAATTTTTTTTAAGATAGCCATAGCATGGCCTCCTTCTTTTTAGATTAACTAAATTTATGTAATAATGATACCATGCTTAGACTTAAGTTATCATTAAATATTATTTTTCTATTATTATGTAGATAATAATAAGTTATTATCTATTTATGATTATTAATATCATTTGATGCTCAAAAGGCATAAAGTAGGGGGGTGTAGTGATTTTAATTCTAATTAAACTTAAATAAACAATTTATATATTTTAAAAATAACTTTCAGAGCGATACTCTGAAAGTTATTTTTTATGACAACGGTTGCAGACACTAAAAGCTGTTTGCCCTTTGGTCCGTAGCAAAAATATTCCCTCCGACCCATGAGGATCATGACATCCCGTGCAGACTAGCTCTCGTCCTGGGCGTGCAGGATCAGGCTTCCCGCGCGTTGGATGGGAACTGCTACGGACAAAACTGCTGATAACATGGGCACCCGAAGCTTTTTCAGAATGACACGTAGTGCATAAATCCCAAATCGGCTTGCGCGTGAAAAACATCTCATTCGAGGAGTGGGGATTATGACAGCGGTTGCAACGTCCGTCGCGTACAGGGCCGTGTTCAGATTTTCGGGCAAACCAAACCTGCTTTACGTTTTCATGGCAGGTAAAACAGACATTCATGATCGGATCGGGGGCAATGTATTTGGATTGACCGATCAAATCGCTGTTATACTCTCCGCCCTTGCCCGTATGGCACTCTATGCACAGCCCGTTCACTGTGGGAGCATGCCCTTTGGCTCGTGTTGTCAGTCCTTTGTGGCACTTGATACAAGCTGAATCTTCCGGATTTTCGAGCACTTCACCACCCTTGAGCGGCTTATCCGTCATCGCATGGCAGGTTTTGCAGAGCTGCTCTTCTTTATCGGAATGAAAATAACTTTTCTTATAACCTGCTGGCTCCTCCTGGAATCCCGAAAAAATTTCAGAGCGGTAATATGCCAAAACAGTGCGGCTCTCGCGTTTTATCTCTCCATTCATCACCGTAACACCAAAATTGTTTTCTCCCATTTTAGCACTCAGAGTCCGGCAATAAATCTGTTTTCCTACTTTGATATCGCGTACCCATTCTTTTCCTTGACCATCAGAAAAAATGATTTTTGTCGCTGCGGGATCGGTAACCTTTACCACTACTGTAATTTCACTCTCATCCATAACGCTTTTATTGATCGGACGGATGATCTCCAATGGTGATGCAAACAGGTGCAAAGAGACTAATAGCAGTAAAAAAAAGAGAATACGAAGGGGGGAGATCCCCTTTTCTGAAGCAAAACCCATTATTTGAGATTCATAATAGGTTTTTCCCGATCATAATGGCGGCGCGCGTGACATGCTGGAGCGCACGACCCGCCTGTAGGGGTCTCAATATAGCGGATCGGGAAGTTGATCGCACCGAAAGTTGTTTTCGTCCGCAGATGATGCGGATACTCTTTTGTCCCGTGAAAATCATGACAAGCACGGCAGGTTCGCCCCTTCTCTTTGTCGACATGGACGAAGTGCATATTTTTGCTTCCATTGCGGAAATTAGTTGCCGTGGTCGTATTGGCATCCATAATCTTTGCCGGTTCATGACACTCAAAACAGATGTAGTTTTTCTCGTCGAATGACGAATAAAACGATTCCGGGAATGGCTTTTTTAACATTCTGAGGTTATCACTTCCGTGAGGATTGTGGCATGCGGCACAATCGCCCCACAATATCGGACCGTGATGATCAGGATTATCTTTTAGGTGCTTGTCCATATCCACAAGCTTACTCCCCTGTTGTGTCAGCGTGTCGTTATGGCACGAGAGACACAGATCTTTTGAAGTCTCTTTGATCAGCATTTTAGGGGTATTGCTTCCGTGCGGATTATGACATTCCAAACATTTTTTGGGACGATCTAATGCGCCGTGCTTATGGGTTACGCTTGCAAGATGCTCTTTTTTCTCGACGTGGCACATCAAACACAGGTCCTTATTCCCATCCGCTTTTAACTGGAATTTGAAATTCTCCGTATGGGCATCATGGCAATTAATACACTGATCCTGCACCGGGGGGTGGATATGTTTGGTATTTTTAAGAAAATCACCTTTGTCCATGTGGCATGAAGTACAAAGCTGATTGATGTTCGGAAAACGCAGCAGCTTCATATTGTCAGATTCATGCGGATTATGGCAGGCGGTACACGCGCCTGCAGCTACCGGACCGTGAACAAATTTTTTGGTATCTTTGGCTTCATGACACTGATTGCACAACTCAGGCGTATCCATCTTCAAAGCACCGCTTTTACCGTCTTTTTCGGTATGACAGAACGAACAATCCTTCTCCGCTTTGGCCATGGCGTACGGCGGGTGAACTACTTTTTTGGTACTTTTCAGATTCGGTTCAAAACCGTCCGTTGCCGCTGGACTTGTGCTCTTCACAACGGGTGCCGCCATTACAGCCGCCATTAATCCGCCGACCACAGCCATTGCCACTATACTTTTATTTATGTATTTAAACATCAAAGAATTCCTTATCTACTGGTAAATTAAAAATCAATACGCATAAACGCTTGAATAATATATCGTGCGAGTGAGCGATGCTCGTCTTCATAAAGATTAGCAATTCTTAAAAGCTGCGGACGCATCATTCCCTCACGCTCAGGATAAACAATCGGCTTTCCCTGCCCTTTTAAATATGCTACCAATCCATTCTCATCCCCGCTGTAACGTAACGAAATCGTACGAATCGAGGGGCCGATAGTATCAACATCCTTGGCATGACACATAGTGCATCCGTGTTGAGTAAAAATTACCTCACCGGCCGCTTTATCAACAGCACCCAATAGCACCGTTCCGCCAAACAAGAGGATAAGAAGCAAAATTTTATTTTTCATTATATCTCCAAAATTTAAACTATTATAAATAATAATCTTTAATGTGTAAATATTATCATAAAGTATTCCATGAAGTCAAGAAAAACAGCGTTTATTACCGTAAGCGTAAAAAACAGCTACAAATGGATTCAACTCATCCGTGGTATCATAACATTACAAAAATCAATAAAGGAAAATGAATGATACGAAAGCATACTTTGGCATTGGGACTGAGTGCCTGCTTCATCTTAAGCGGATGTAACGATAAAATAGAAGAGGCCAATAAAGTATCTGAGAAAACTGCTGCACAAGCAACTGCAGCGATTACAGAGCCTGCAATGCAACAGCCTGCGCAAGCTATGGTGGAGGATCAACATGCGCCATCACCTATAAAAGGAGCGATCACTGTCGCCGATCTTTATGCCAAGAAAAAGGATTTAAACGGACAAGCTGTCGTCATCCAAGGAAAAGTAGTCAAAGTTTCTGATGGAATTATGGGTAAATCATGGGTACACATCAAAGACGGTACCGGCGGTAAAGATACCAATGAAGTCGTTTTCACTTCAGCCACTCAATCGGCCACGGTCGGTGATCAGATCACTGCCAAAGGGACCCTAAGCGTCGACAAAGATTTCGGCTACGGCTATTTCTATTCTGTTATTGTAGAAGAAGCGGTATTCTCCAAATAATTCTCTCGCCACGCTTCTTGCGGCGGCGAACAAAAAAAGGTTACTGCTCAGGAATGATAAAGTGTCACTTGATTACGACCACCTTTTTTTGAGGAGTAAAGGGCTTCATCCGCTTCTGAAAAGATCTCACTGCACTTCTCATGATCAGAACGCATAGCAGCTATACCGATACTTGCGGTCACATTAATAGTCTCTTCTATAAAATAGACCGGGTTTGCTGCAATGGCACTTCGAATATTTTCGGCGATCTCTACGGCTAACTCAGTACTTGTTTCAGCCAAAATAACAACAATCTCTTCTCCGCCATAACGGCCGACAAAATCTGTTTCGCGTAAACACTCTGTGATACGTTGACTGACGCTGCGCAATACTTCATCTCCGCCCAAATGTCCATAAGTATCATTGATCTTTTTGAAAAAATCCAAATCGATGACCAAAATTGATATGTCATGCTTATAACGGCGTGCCCGCTTAAACTCCATCTTCATCATTTCTTCGAGATAACCTCGATTCCATAGTCCTGTCAAAGCATCGATCTTGCTCAACAATTCAATCTCTCTGGTCCGATCTTTGACAAGTTCCTCGAGCCGCTCTTTCTCTTCACGAGAACGATTTATCGTGCTGTAGTAAATTGCATAGGCAATGAACAGTGCAAATAAAATAGCAATACCCGCTGTCATTGATGCCGTTGTCAACAGCCGATTCTCATTTTTGACGTACACAGCTGCATCGATCAAAAGCAAAAGATGCTCGTTGCCTTCTCCAAGGATTGACACGCTTGGCATAACCAATCGATAAATAGGATGATTATTCACCTCCATCAATGATGATAGAAAAATACCGCTTTTCAGTATTTCTCCGACAAGAGCCTTGTTGCTACTCGCGACTACTTTGCCTTTTTTATCCACCAAACTAATCTGAACGATACTCTTTGCGGTATCAATATAATGACTCAAAAAATCATTTAAATCGGTTTTAGAAGAGATCAGCGAACTGTTATTGATCGATCCTTCAATTGCTTTTAAAAGGTTGATAATATCTGTTTGGCGATGTATCAAAGTAACATCGGCCGTTTTGTTGTTCACGACAGGTTTGTACTCGGAAATATCAACGGCCAGATCGATAATACCTGCCAGTTTTTCATTGATCATAACAGGATAATAAATCGCCATCACCGGAACATAATCACGAATCTCAAAAAAGAACTTACCCAAAGGGAGCGCTCCATCTATTGTTTGTTTAAAATGCCCCCCATTGTATATTTGTCCGATCTCTTCTTGAAACATAGAGTTTTGAATCATTCCATCCGGTTCAATGTATCGAAACTCAAATATTTCAAGCCCCAGAGAGACATCACTGATCAGCTTCTGGGTGCTCATCGTCGATTTGATATCATGAAAACGATCCATTGCCGCAATGATCGAGAGGGCAACATTTTCTGCATCATCTTTCATTTGCTCGAGTAGAAGATTTTTCTGCGTATAATAATTGTAAAAAGTAAGACCCGACAGGGATAGCGTCAGCGTCAGAAGAAGAATGGGGATATTGTATTGTTTCCAAAATTTAATCATATTTATCCCTGCTTATTTTGGAACTGCCTTGCGATACTTGGCATACGCGCTTTCGAAATCCGAATACGAACGATCCCACCTATCCGTATGGCAGCTTTTGCACATTTTTTTAAGTCGATCCGGACGATCAGTTCCGGCAAGAAATCCGCCTCCAGTTTTTTTGATCGAAGCGATCTTAAGATGATTTGAACCAGGGCCATGACACCCTTCACACTGCACATTCACCAACCGCGGGGTCTTGGCTATAGAGACAAATCCTGATTTAACCCCAAATCCGGTAGCATGACAGACAAGGCATTTCGGATTATCCCGATATTCGCTGTCTGTAATATAGTGCATAGCATGATCATGCGGATCATTCTTGCGCCCTATAAAAAAATCACGGTGGCAAAGACGGCACTTGTCATTGCCCACATACACATATTCTCCTGATTCCATCGCTTCATTATAAACGGCTTCCCCAAGGGCATTTTTTA
>JAQTOQ010000100.1 GCA_028713245.1 Sulfuricurvum sp.
GACGTGTGACGGTAATGGGTCTGCTGGAAACACGGGGCATGAGTTTTGAGGGTGTTATAGTTGTCGATTTTAATGAGGGGTATGTCCCGCATCGAAGTCAAAAAGATCTCTTTTTAAATACACATACCCGTAAAATAGCAGACCTACCAACAACTGCGGATCGTGAAGCGCTGCAAAAGCATTATTATTGGATGTTGTTTAACAAAGCGCGCAGTGTTGCACTTGCTTGTGTGCAAAATACGGAGTCGGTACCGTCTCGGTTTTTATTACAGATGGGGATACGGATGCGTGAAGCACGCTATGATTATGCAAGCGCTATTTTCCCAACGGCCGTTTTTAACGAGCGTGCAACGCGTCATTTTGAAAGTGAGTATGATTTTACAGCGCACCCTCTCTCCGCGAGTGGTTTGAAAAGTTTTTTAACCTGCAAGCGGCAGTTTTACTATAAATACATCGAAAAAATCAAAGAGCACGAAAAAGCGCAGGATCTTTCGCAAGAGCGTGAAATTGGTAACAGGCTGCATGGTGCACTGGAAAAAGTATATGCTCAAAATGATCACTATACGAGTGCTCTGGAGATCAAACAAGCAGTTGAAAAGGCACTGTGCGAATCTCAATCACACGATGTTATGCAGCGGTATGTGCAGGAGCTGTGGCTTGAAAAATTAGATCCATTTTATGAGAATGAGAATGCGCGGTTTGCTTGCGGAATCCGGGTAGCCTATCGAGAAAAAGAGGGTGAAGCAATAATTGAGGGGATACGGCTTGTCGGGCGTATTGATCGTATTGATCGGACGCTTGAGGGGTTGGAAGTACTTGATTATAAAACCGGTAAATACGCATCAACCTCCAGCGATGTCAGTGACAAGGATGTGGATTATCAACTTTCTATTTATGCGTTGTTGTCTCAGCAGTTAGGCGCCGTTTCCCGATGCGGGGTGTATGATCTGAGTTCAGGGAAGATAGAATTTGAACAATTTTTAGAGTCCAAGACGCAAAAACTGACAGAAATTTTACACATGCTGGCGGCAAATAAACAGTGGGTATGGGAGATGTGCGAAGAACACAGCCATTGTCGATTCTGCCCGTATGCAACCTTGTGTGACAGGGAACTGTAGATGAGTCAGTTTGAACCCTATTTAGCGTATGAAGCCAGTGCCGGAAGCGGTAAAACGTTTAACCTTGTCGTTCGATATCTGAGTCTCCTGTTTATGGGAGAAGATCCGGCGTCTATAACGGCACTGACGTTTACAAACAAAGCGGCCAATGAGATGATGGAACGGGTGATTGAAACGCTTAAAGCACTGGAAACGCGTGCGGAACTCGCAGAGATTTCACGTCTTACAGGATTAAGCAGTGAAGAAATATTAGTAATGCGCCAAAGCGTTTTGGTTCGTTTTTTACGCTGTGATATCCATATTTCGACGATTGACAAGTTTTTTGGAACGATATTGCGAAAATTTGCCCTCAATGCCGGGATTATGCCCACCTATACTGCGGCAACATCCCACCATGAGATTAAATTTTTAGAGCGATTTTTGCATGAAGTCGAAGTAGCGGGCAAGATGGAGTCGTTGGTGGCATTAGCACAATTGGCGTCCAAGCGTTTGGATGATATTTTTGAACTTCTCTCTCAATTGTATGCAAAACACAAAGAGTTTGATGCGATTGAATTGCCTACTATGAATCTCACATTCAATGCGTATGAACATGCCCTTGGTTTGGCAAATGAACTATCGATGCTAGTATTGAGTAAGCCGCTTAGTGATCGCGCTCGAAAAACGATGGAAATAGAAGATTATGACTCGCTGCTCTCAAAAACTTGGCTCTTTAAACCGAGTTTAGAGTACTGGGATTTTAAAAAAATATATGAGCCTAAAATGGATGAACTTTTGCATAGTATTCAAGAGACGGTACGCTTACAGATGCAAGCCAGAGAGGGTGATTTTTTTGCGGGATTATTCCAACTTTTAAAAATTTATATCAAAAGCCGTACGGTTATTATGCGGCAAAATCAGGAACTTACGTTTGACGATATCACCCTCATGGTACACTCCCTCTTGAGGGGTAAGATAGAAAGTGAATTTCTTTATTTTAGGCTTGATTCGAGAATGAAGCATCTATTGCTTGATGAGTTTCAAGACACCAGCGTGATCCAGTTTGATATTTTACGGCCGTTGATTGAAGAGATCAGTGCGGGAAAAGGGATTAACGAGGGGGGAAGCTTCTTCTTTGTGGGCGATGTGAAACAATCGATTTACCGTTTTAGGGGTGGGGTAAGTGCCCTGTTTTACGAAGTAGCAAACCATTTCGAGGTTAATGTTCGAGCGCTCGAGATGAATTACCGATCAAGAAGCGAAGTGGTGGAATTTGTAAACCGTGTGTTTGGACCAAAAATGAAACGGTATATCCCACAAGGCTCACCTGAATCAAAGAAGGGCGGATATGTTGAAGTCCTCATCAGTGAAGAACCGCTTAAAGCGGTGCATGAGCGCATCGACGGATTACTACAAATCGGTGTTGCGCAAGACGAGATAGCAGTTTTATGTGTAACAAATTCCGATGCCCGAAAGCTGCAAGAATATCTTGAAGAACATAATCTGGATGTAGTGAGTGAAGCTACCTCTAGGTTGATCCATCAGCGAAGCGTTAAAGCGGTGATAGAGTATTTGCGCTATTGTTATTTTCGCGCGGATATCTATCGGCACAACTGCGCCGCACTGTTGGGTGTTGATGTCAAAATGATACAGCACAGTGTGGTGACAGACCTGCAAGCGCACGCCATCTATTTTATACGGGAACACAGAATCGGTGACAAGAGCGCCATGATGTTTATCGAACAGCTTGGCAATTACCGTGATATAGAAGAAGTGGCGTTTGAAATAGAGAGACTCGATGCCAATGCGCCTCAAAGTGATCTCCACGGGATACGGATTATGACCGTGCATAAATCAAAAGGGCTGGAATTTGAGCATGTAGTGGTTATGGATCGTTTAGGGATACCTAGAAGCCGCGGCGAGAGTATTGTGTATGAGTATGAAGGGTTGACCCTTTCGCGGCTGTTTTACCGTATCAAAGGACGCGAAGAATTGGACGTCGCGTATCAAAGTGCACTGAGCAAAGAAAAAGTATTGGAGAGCGAAGATCAGCTCAATGGTTTGTATGTGGCATTGACTCGTGCAGTACAATCACTGAGTGTCATTGCTAAACCTAAATCATCGTGGTTCTCCCCGCTTGGGCTGTGTGAGGGTACGTGGGGAGAGCGTCTCTTTGTCGCCACGAGCACCGATGCCGTCAAGAGTTTGGAGCCGTTAAACTATACGGCAGTGTCCTACGGCAGGCAAGATGAAGTGGTGGCGCAAGAGCAAAATGAGACGTTTGACTATGACGCGGTTCAATATGGTCTGGCTCTTCACTATGCGTTGGAGATGATGGGAGATTTCACCCAGGCTTCTATACATGTCGCGATTGAGTCCGCACGAAAACGGTATGGGGCACGTATCGGTGTAGAAAAAATCGAAACGATACGCAGTGCATTGATAAACTTATTGTGTGATGAAACATTTGTTTTGTTGACACAAGGGAAGCATTACAAAGAGAAACGTTTCTTTTATAAGGGTGAAATGCGCATTATCGATTTACTGGTAGAAAATGGTGCAGGAGATTGGAGCGTCATTGATTATAAGACAGGACAAGAAGAGAGTTTTTCCCATAAAATGCAGGTGAAGACCTACATGGATGCGGTGAGCGCCTTGGTGGGAGGGAACGTAAAAGGGTATCTTTGTTATCTAAATAACGAGGGCGTAAAATTCGTAGAGTGCTTATAGAAAACTTAATTTAAGTAAGTTATAAGTTTAAATGGGTAAAATTTCGCCACTATTTATAGAGACTAATTAAGGAGACTCGTGATGAAATTTACTAAAATTGCAACACCTGAGCAAATCGATCGTAAATGGGTTTTAATTGATGCAGAGGGGAAAACATTCGGTCGTTTGATGACTGATGTTGCTGCTCGCCTTCGCGGAAAAGATAAACCCTATTTTACTCCAAATGTTGACTGCGGAGATTTCGTTGTTATTATCAACGCATCTAAAATCGTTATCAACGGTGGCGGTAAATTGGCTAACAAAGAATACCACACACACAGTGGTTACTTCGGTAGTGTTAAAAGTGTAAAAATGACAGAGCTTTTGGCTAATAACACTGAAAAACTCTTCAAACTTGCAGCACGCGGAATGCTTCCAAAAACAAAATTGGGTCGCGCGATGTTGAAAAAACTAAAAGTCTATGCAGATGCTGAGCATCCACACTCTGCACAGCTTGCAAAGTAAGGATTAACTATGGCAAAAACATATGCAACCGGCAGAAGAAAAACGTCAATTGCTAAAGTATGGATGACTCCAGGTACGGGTAAAATTACCGTTAATGGTCTTTCACTTGATGCATGGCTTGGTGGTCTTGAAGCAAAGAAATTACGTGTTACTCAACCGCTTTCATTGACTAAACAAGACACATCTGTAGATATTACAGCTAAAACTACCGGTGGTGGATTCTCAGGTCAATCTGATGCCCTTCGTCACGGTATTTCAAGAGCACTTTGTGCATTTGATCCTGCTTTCCGTCCAGTACTTAAACCGTACGGTATGCTTACTCGCGATTCACGTATCGTTGAACGTAAGAAGCCGGGCCGTCGTAAAGCACGTCGTTCACGTCAATTCTCTAAGCGTTAATCGCTTCTTTTCTTCCTTCCCTCTCTTGGGAAGTTTCTTTTCCCTCTTTATTTATTTCCATTTTTTATTTGAATAGCCGATTATTTATTAGGAAGGCAAATGGTCGAAGGTGACCGAAAAAGCTTTTTGTTGTAGAGATCATCCATCACTTTGACAAATGCCAATACATCTTTTTCAAGTTCAATATCATGAGGCGCAGCTTTAAGATGTTCGTTTTGATAGGTAAATGTTAGTGCTGTTTTGTTCGGCTGAATGATGGCAACTTTATCTTTGACACGCAAAGCGAAGGTATCATTAAACATCATAAGCGATACCTCTTTTTTAGCATCGCTGTATATGGAATGCCCCAATACCGGATACGTCAAGTTCGTCCCAATAAGATCCAATGCGGTGGCAAGTACATCGGGCTGTGTGCTCATACGATCGAATTTTTGCTCCTTGAGTCCATCGGTGATGATCAAGGCTGGGATATGAAACATATTAACAGGTACAAGGTCGTCGCCATAGACACGGATATTGTGATCGGCAACGACAACAAAAACGGTATTTTTATAGTAAGTCTCTTTTTTCGCCAGCTCGAAAAAACGTCCAATTGCGTAATCGGCATATTTAACCGCATTATCAACACTTTGGCGTGGTTTATCTTTGATGAAATCGATCTTTCCCTCCGGTAATTCAAACGGAGAGTGGTTGGAAGAGGAGAACATTACGCTGACAAATTTTTCATTTTTCTGAGCGTAGGATTTGAATTTATCATTGGCTTTTATCACCAAATCTTCATCACTTACTCCCCACGTACTGACAAAAGTTGGATTTGCATAATCTTTTTGCTCGATGACTTCATCAAATCCATTCCCCATATACCAGCTTCTCATGTTATCAAATCTTCCTTCACCGCCGTAGATGAAACATGATTTGTACCCGAGCGGTTTAAGCAGGGAAGCCACAGTGAAAAAATCACTTTGAGATTTATTGCGCTTAAGAACACCTTCTCCGGACAGAGGAAGCCAGCCTGAGCTCATTCCTGCCAGTCCGCGGATACTGCGTGTCCCGTTACTGAAAAGATTTGTAAACGCCAATCCTTCATGAGAGAGTTTTTCGAGATTGGGCGTGATACTGGTATCGCCGCCGCTGAATCCCACAAATTGGGATCCAAGAGACTCTTGTATAAAAATGACTAAGTTTTTAGATTCTTTGGCGGGGAAATGGGTTTCTTCAAGACGTTCAAAAGGGATTTTTTGTCCTTTTGGTATGTTGAGACGTTGCGAAACTCTGGCGTAGGCCTCGTTCAAGTTAATGTTACCGTAGCTTTGGACGAGCTTATCCGATTCTTTGCTGTAACTGTAGTAAGCGTATCCAATACTGTAGAGGGAGTTTTTGGCAATTTCATTGACAATGCGGTTCGTACAGTAGAGGGCATCGGAGATATTCGCAGGACGGTGGCCCACTGAAGAGCGAATACCCATAAAGAGCAGTGCCCCAATAGGTAATATCAAAAGAATACGGCGCCAAAGAGGTGTGCGAATAGCTGCTTCAAGCTGAAGCGGCGAAAAACGCAGATATCCCAATGCTGTTATGATGAGCATGACAAGTGCTACAATCAGCTGCATCGGATACTCTTTGAGTATCATCGACGTTACCTCTTTGGGGTACTTTAGGTACTCTACAAAAAGGTAGTTAGGGCGAACGTCATATTGGGCAACAAACGGGAAGGTAGCGTTTTCAACATACAAAGCGATAAGTAAGAAGATTAAAACGTAGCCACTGATGATTTTACTGATCGCTTTGGCAAATATTTGTGGGGTTATGATCAAAAATAAGGCTGGCATAATCAAGATATAAGATGTTGTCATCGTATCGAGTTTGAGACCATAGAGAAACGACATTAAGGAATAGGTGAAGGAAATATCATTGAGACGATCAAAATAAACAAGATACAGCCCCAGTCGACCTAGGAAAAAGAGGGCAATAAAAAGAAGATATATTTTAAAGAGTTCTTTAAAAACGGGCATAGGGATTTATCCTTGATAAAAATTGCGAAATTATGGCATAACTACGGATAATAAAGGTTGCATAATTAGTTAATAGGGCAGTTGATATAATTGCGTACTTATTTTAAAGAGGGTCATTTATGGCAGTAGCTTCAAAAGCGTTTCATTCACGAACGGTCATTCTGGCTGTCTCACTTTTTTTGGTTCTTTTTGTCAACGGTTCATTTTTTAACCACGTGATTGAGACGTATGGTCTGACATGGACCATGGC
>JAQTOQ010000101.1 GCA_028713245.1 Sulfuricurvum sp.
GAAGCGGTTGTCGGTATTATGGCGATGCGTGATGGTATTATCCCTCCAACGATTAATTATGAGCACGCTGATGAAAATTGTGATTTGGACATTGTCCCTAATGTCGCACGTAAAGCAGAGTTAAACATCATTATGAGCAACTCATTTGGATTTGGCGGCACCAATGGCGTCGTTATTTTTAAAAAATTCTAAAGGCTTCCATTGGCTACGTATCTTGATTTTGAACAAAAGATTTGCCAGATCCAAGAGGATATAATTGCTGCGGAGATTCGTCACGATCATCATGCAGTCGAAATCCTAAAAGGTGATCTTGAAAAAGAAGTCACCAAAACTTATGCAAATCTCTCTCCTTATCAAGAATTGCAATTAGCGCGTCATCAAGATCGTCCTTATGCACTTGATTACATTAATTTGTTGCTTGATAAAAAATATGAGCTTCATGGAGACCGTCATTTTCGTGATGATCTTGCAATTGTTTGTTATATCGGATACATTGGCGAAGAGCGCGTGATGATTATCGGTGAGCAAAAAGGGCGCGGTACGAAAAATAAGCTCAAACGTAATTTTGGTATGCCAAATCCTGAGGGGTACCGTAAAGCACTTCGTGTCGCTAAAATGGCTGAGAAATTTAAAATTCCTCTGCTAATGCTCATCGACACCCCAGGCGCATACCCAGGCCTTGGTGCAGAAGAGCGCAACCAAAGTGAAGCCATTGCCCGTAATCTACTGGAACTTTCTAATCTGAATACCATTACGGTATCTGTTGTTATTGGTGAGGGCGGAAGCGGCGGTGCCTTGGCTATCGGTGTTGCCGATAAACTTGCAATGATGCGTTACTCGGTGTTTAGCGTTATTTCTCCAGAAGGTTGTTCTGCTATTTTATGGAATGATCCGACTAAAGTAGAAGCAGCAACCAAAGCGCTGAAGATTACAAGTGCGGATTTGAAATTGTTAGACTTGATCGATGATATTATTCCTGAACCATTAATTGGTGCCCACAGAGATAAAGCAGGGGCTGCTGAAGCTATTAAAACCTATTTTATGGGACAAGTTAATACACTCAGAAAACTCAGTGATGAACAGCGTCTTGAGCAACGCTATAATCGTCTCGTTAATGTAGGACGCTACTCCGAATAGGAGGGCTCTTTTTCTTCAATCTTCTTAGGGGTTGGCTTGAGTCGCTTAAGCCGTTTTCCTTCTTTTGAAAAACCAATTAACTCCTCACAAGTCTGTATTGTTTTAGGGATTAATGGCAAGGTTCTCTTGAGCAGTTTGGTCGTTGTCATGGCATCTGAGAGCGCGCGATGATGCGTTGCTTCACGGTAGAGTTCCAGTTGCTCGTTTAGATAGGCTAGCCCATATCTCTCACTCTCTATTGTACGTTCTGCTAGATCAATGGTGCACAATGATCGGTTGAATAATGGTTCTAATCCAACACGTTCCATCATTGCGGATACAAAATTATAATCAAACTTTGCATCATGCCCTACAAAAACGGCATCTCCTAGAAATAGCTTAAATTCATGCATCACATTGGCTAACGCTGGTGCCTTTAGGGTTTGTTGGATACTGATTCCTGTAATCTCTTGTATTTGTTTTGAAATATCGGTCGTGTATACCAAGCGCTCAAAGGTATCGATGATAACTCCGTTTTGCAGTTTAACAGCACCGATCTCGATAATTTGATCACGAGAGGGCTTTGACCCATTGGTTTCAACATCGACAATACAAAAGAGGGTATCTTCAACGTTTGTATAAGTACTTCCAAGGTAATACAAATTATCTTTTAGAATCAAGTTTAGTCCTTGAGCACTTAAAAGCTCAAGACTCAAAGAACTAGGTTCTGGCAGTAGCGATTCGAATTCTTCTCTAGGAATCCCTTTTTTGCTCAAACGTATAATAATCTTTGGATCGAGAGGTTTCACGATTTTGCCTCCCTAATAAAAGATTGCACAAGGAGTGGGTCTTTGACCCCTTTTGATGCTTCAACACCACTGCTGACATCAACACCATAGAAGCCATAGGCTTTGAGTGAGGCGACATTATGAGAGTCTAATCCCCCGGCAAGGATGATTTTCGAGCAATCCATGCCTTCAAACCATTCAATATTAAGACGTTTACCGCTACCGCCGTATCCTTCACAATAGGCATCAACGAGACGGTAGTGGTCGCTGTATTGGAATATATCGTTTTTGCATTGTGCACGGATAACACGCAAGGCGGGAAATTCAATTGATTCAAAAAAAGAGTCCGTCACGTCAAAATGTATTTGTGCGAGGGTACAGCCAGTTGAGAGGCAGACGCTGCGGATAGTTTCAGGCGTTTCATTTACAAAAAGGGCTACTTTTTCGATAAAAGGGGGAAGGTCTCGGATAATGCTATGCGCAGCATCAGGGGTAATGTATCGAGGGGATTGTGGATAAAAAACAAAGCCTAAAGCATCCGCTCCCGCATCAATGGCACATTGTGCATCTTTTAAAGACGTTATGCCACATATTTTGACTCTCATACGCGAAGGTTGTCAATAGCTGTTTTATAGTCATCGGCACCAAAAACATAGCTTCCAGCAACACAGATATCAACGCCAGAATCTTTTAAGAGCTGTATATTGCTACTTCCTACCCCTCCATCTATTTCTATAAGACACTGTGGGTTGATATGATCACGAAGCGCTTTAAGACGTTTGATTTTTTCGACAACGGTAGAGATGAATTTTTGGCCGCCGAAACCTGGATTGACACTCATAACGAGTACCATATCCACATCGCCAAGCAAATACTCGACAGCTTCCGCGGGAGTGTGCGGATTAAGAACGATACCAGGCTTAATGCCAAGAGACCGTATATATTGAACCAGTCTATGAGGGTTTTTCTCTTCTTCTATATGGAAAGTAATAAAGCCAGGCTTGAGTGGCGCAAAAAGATCGACAAAAAAAGTATTATTTTCTACCATTAGATGAATATCGAGAGGTTTGGTGGCAGCTTTCGCAATAGCACTGACAACAACGGGTCCAATAGTCATGTTGGGGACAAAATGGCCATCCATGACATCGACATGGACCAGATCACATCCAGCATCACAAATGGCGCGAACATCACGCGCTAAATTTCCAAAATCGGCAGAGAGGATGCTTGGGGCAATGAGCATAAGGGAACCCTTGAATATTTTTATGCTATTTTAGCGAAAAAGGGAGCTTTATTTATCGTGTTAGGAAAAAGATAAAGTGTTCACCCTCAAAACTAAGGTCAACTTGTACCCCTTTTTTATCATGCGCTATTTCCATTAGAGCATTAATATCAGAATAAGTTCTAGGAAGGGTAATATTTAAAACATGTTTGTTGCTTGATAACAGCACTTTAGCGCGTCCGCCGATAATATTGACGAATTCAGCCAAAGAATCGAGGACTTCTTCTTCACTCGAATTGGGATCTCCAATCAGTAATTCACACGCTTTTTTAGCAATGCTTTTAGGAAAGATTAGAATGATTAAGCCGTCAATATCTCCATAAAATCCTATAGAGCTAGCGTATTGGTCGTGTGTATTAGGAACCGTCAATGTTTGAATGTTAACGGAATTTTTGATAGCTGTAGCATTGGTCATCATGGCAATCGTGCTCACGGTAGCTTCTATAAAGTGAGGCAGCTCATTAACAAGCGCTTTATTGAGGGAACGACTTTTCTTAGCGGTAGCTCCCCCACCACCACCGAGCTCGTCTAGAAGCTCTTTATTTTTGAGAATATCATCCATATTGTCAAAAAACATCAATCCAGCATCTTCGAGATCATATTTAAAAGACTCAGGTGTTTTTTCAAAGGAGAGTCCAACGAAACAAATCGAGGCATTGTATTCAGCAGCCGCAGAGGCTAGTTTGGTGAAAAAATTAAGTGCGTGTACATTCATCGAGATGACTTTATACGCATCAAAGATAAAAAGACGGAAGCCAACATTCAAAGAGTTTAAATGATAAGAGAGATTGAAGGTATTGTTTATTTCTGCATCCAAAAAATTTGAAATAGTATAAATAATAGCATTTCCTGTGACACGGGTGGCTACTTTTTGTCCATAAACTCCAAGATTGGTATCTTCAATAATAGCGTAGTAGAGTTCTGCGCTTTTCTTTTTCTCCTCGAATTCATGCTTGCTTTGTGCCATGATTGGAGTATGGCCATAATCGAAGAGCTCAATTGCCATTGCCGAACGTTGGGACGAATCTTCATTGTACAGCAGAACCGTCCTTGATTCACTCTTATTGCTAGAAGTGAAAAGCTCGGCAATCTCTTGTGTTTTAAATAATGAAAAATTGAGTTCATCTTTGAAAAAAGTATTGATGGCATTGAATTTTGCATGATCGTAATCACAAAATCCGACGATTATGTGTTTTTGATTACGAATTGAAGATAGTAGTTTTACAAATACTTCAAGACCATTTTTATTGAAAAAAATCACTTTTTTCAAAGAGACAAGAAGCATGTCGACATTAAGCTCTTCAGTCGCTTTGATATCCTCTATGGTTAAAAAACTTGGCGCATTATTGCCATCCAAGAATCCTTGG
Organism: Sulfuricurvum sp.; assembly: GCA_028713245.1. GTDB lineage: Bacteria > Campylobacterota > Campylobacteria > Campylobacterales > Sulfurimonadaceae > Sulfuricurvum. The sequence goes on from JAQTOQ010000101.1 coordinate 4,554, forward strand.
AGATAAAAAATTCCGATACGTCCTTTTACTACAGCTCTCATGTGTTTTGCACCACCTGTGCAAAAGATTCGTATATATCTTGGACAAACTCAATTTTAAAATCTATGAATTCATTGAGTCCCGCACTGACGTATGCGCTTTGGCTTAGTTCATAAAAGAGGAGTAGATGCATCCACTGTGCAAGAACACGCTCTTGCCCCGTAAGTGTTTGGTCCATTCCCGAAGCTGATTTAATGAGTTTTGCAATACGCTCAGGCATTTCCCATTTACGCGCGATTTCTCCGGAAAGATCAAAAAGATCACTGCCGCTGATACGAAAAAGTATGGTGTTAAAGTCAAGAGCTTTTACACTGCGTAATTGAGCTACTTCGGTTTTGCGCTTTGCAAAGAGAGATTCGCACACAATTATACTTGCAGGGATGAGGGAAATGGCGCTTTGGATCTCTTTATCATTGATTTTAAGATGAATTAAAATAGCTTCCCAATGTTTACTGATGGAGGCTTGCAAGTCATAAAACTGATGATTTGTGAGGGAAAAGAGTTCCCATTTTTTAGGAGTTAACAAACTCAATAGATAGTTATAGAGGGTTTGCTGTGATGCGCCTAGTCCCAGTATCCCAAAAATCTGTGCGACATCTGACACTTCATTGCGGAACCCATAGATAGGACGGTTAATAAGCGTTTTGAGATATAGCTTCAAAGCAGGATCTTCGGAGGCGCTTTTGGATGCTTTTGTTAAATCACCCGCACGGGCATGATTCAACGCTTCTCGTACAACAGCAGGCGCCGGAGGAATTTTTTCTATGTAAAGGGCTATCTCTTCAGATGTTATCACAGTTATTCTTTATGTATAATATTTTATGTTTATTGTAGTCAGAGTAAATTAAAACATACTTTAAACGGTACATGTATACAAAAAGAATTGCCTTGGTAATGCTTTTAAGGTAACCTTTGGGTTTGATGAGGTAGTATTCGCAACCTAAATTTACGCAAGGAGCCTCAAATGGCAAGAAGATGTGCTATTAGCGGTAAAGGCCCAATGAGCGGGAACAACGTTTCTCACGCTAAAAATAGAACAAAGCGTCGTTTTTTACCAAACCTTCGCACTGTTCGTATTACGCTTGAAGACGGTACCACGAAAAAAATCAGAATCGCTGCTTCCGAGCTTCGTACTCTTAAAAAAGATTCGTAACTTCCCGCGTGGTGTCCCACGCATTTCGGGAGTCCTTCCCGATCTTTTCTCTTAACTTTCCTTTACTTCATTCAAACTTGCTTTTAACCTTATTCTATTGCTCGACTGTTTATAATATGACACTTTAACAATTTTGGAGTTTTTTCTCATGTATACCATTGAAAATATTGACGGTGGCGTATGCGCTGCGACAGGTTTTTACGCAGACGGCATCCATATCGGCCTCAAAAAAGAGGGTGCTAAAGATTTGGCATTTATCTATTCCCATACCCCATGTGCGATTGCTTCGGTTTTTACAACCAATAAAATGACCGCGGCACCGATACGCCACTTTCGTCAAAAAGGGGCGTTTGAGGGCAATTTCGTCCTTATCAATGCTAAAAATGCCAATGCGATGACAGGCCCTGCCGGAATAGCAGATATTGATGAAGTTCTAAGCACCTTGAATATCAAATTTCCTCAAATACAGCATCCGGTTATGAGTTCCACAGGTGTTATCGGTGTGCGTCTTCCAAAAGCCAAGATTATTGAGGGTGCGATGAATTTTGATCTCACCAAACGTGAGGGAAAAAATGCGTCTGAAGCGATTATGACAACCGACACGTTTGCAAAACGTATTGCATTTGAGGTCAAACTTGAGGAAGGAAAATCCTTTCGTATCGGTGCGATGGCAAAGGGTGCAGGGATGATTAACCCTGCGATGGCGACGATGTTGTGTTTTATCACAACTGATGCGCAGGTTGATACAGCAACAATGCAAATAATTTTGGATGAATGTACACGTACCACTTTTAATGCAGCAAGCGTAGATGGTGATACATCAACCAATGACACAGTTCTGGTAATGGCAAACGCTCAAAGCGGCAACTTCCATACAGAAGCATTTAAAGAAGCGCTAGAGGCAATTATGCTCTTTTTGGCAAAAGAGATGGTGCGTGATGGTGAGGGTGCGACGAAGTTGGTCACCTATAAAGTAACAAGCGCTAAAAATGACATCCAAGCAGAGATTGCAGCAAAAGCACTGAGCAATTCGTTGTTGGTTAAAACAGCACTGTTCGGTCAAGATCCAAACTGGGGACGTATCGCTTCGACCGTGGGCGCCAGCGGCATTGAGTGTGACGAGAGTACGTTGAGTATCTGGTTTGACGATGTGTGTGTTTATAATAAAGGTGAACTTTTATTTGACGATACATTGGAACCGTTTGCCGCAGCGGTTATGCAAAAA
>JAQTOQ010000004.1 GCA_028713245.1 Sulfuricurvum sp.
TTCTTTGCTCGATGTCTCTTCTTGCATGATTTGACCCATGCGGTCGTAAAAAGCACCTTTGAGGTGACGTAAATCGTAACGTTTCATGCGTGTCCTTCTAGCGGTCTACTTCACCGAAGACGATATTGGTCGTCCCGATGATGGATACTACGTCTGGGATATAATGCCCAGGCAACAAGTCAGTCAAAATTCCAGTATGCCAGAATGACGGCGCGCGTAATTTAAGACGATATGGATACGGTCCGCCTTGGCTATTGATGTAAAACCCGAGCTCCCCCTTTGGGGATTCAGTCGGAATGTACACTTCACCCACAGGTGGGCGCATCCCTTGTGTAACAAGTACAAAGTGCTGCATCAATGCATAATTTTGCGTCATTATCTCGAGCTTTGGTGCTGAAATATACTGCGGTGCATGTGCCATCAATTCAGGTGATGTTCCCTCATACATATCTGCAACTTGGTACAAGATTTTTGCCGACTCACGCATCTCTGCCATATACAGTTTATAGCGCGCATAGTTGTCTCCCTTGTCAGAATCAGGAACATTAAACTCTACTTCATCGTACAATTCATACGGCTCTTCTTTGCGAATATCCCACTCAACACCCGATGCACGTAGCATTACACCTGAACAACCCCAGCTTAATGCCATCTCTTTAGAAATAACACCGACATTTTCCATACGCATTAACCAAACACGATTCTTATCCAGTAAGTCTTCGTAGTCTTTGATATTTTCCGGCAATTTATCCAAAAATTTACGCAAATCCGTCATAAAGTTATCCGGCAAGTCCAATGGAACTCCGCCGATACGGATCGCTGCGTGCGTCAAACGAGCACCACAGTAATCTTCGACTAAGTCCATCAAATACTCGCGTTCACGGAAGGCATATAAGAATACGGTCATAGCGCCAATATCCAAAGCAGTCGTTGCCAACCAGAAAAGGTGAGACATCAAACGGTTTACTTCCAAAAGAAGCATACGAATAACTTTCGCACGACGGGGAACCTCAAGACCGATCAATTTTTCAACCGCAAGGGCAAAGCCATAGTTGTTTGAACTTGAAGCGATGTAATCCATACGGTCGGTGGTTGGCATGAACTCATTGTAGATCATATTCTCCGCCATCTTCTCCATACCGCGGTGAAGGTATCCGATATCCGGATGCGCTTTGGTGATCTGCTCTTGCTGCATGTGCAACATAAGGCGTAGTTGACCATGTGACGATGGATGCTGAGGACCGAAGTTCAGGATCATCTCATTGTCGACTCGATCAAAGGTAATATTTTCAAAAAACGGTCTAAGACGATTGGCTTGTTGCATTCACAGCTCCTTAACGGTGACGATCAGAGATCACAACGGACTTCTGAGCATCAAATTTATCGACCATGAACACACCTTCTTGCTCTTGGTAAACAAGTGGTGTATCCGGTTCGCCTTGGCTAATGTCTGTACCAAATGGTACTTCATGACCCAACCTAGAGAAACGCTTTGTATCGTAACGATCAATGCGCGCAGGATCACGATTTTCAGGTCCGATAATTTCTCTGGCTTCTTTACCGAAGATTTTATCGACTTCATACCATGCCGCAAATTCATCACCTTGCAGTGGATAGGTTTTACGCAATGGAAACCCTTCCCAATCTTCTGGCATCAAAATACGTTTCATGCATGGGTGATTGTTCACCACAACTCCAAACATATCGTACATTTCGCGCTCAGACCAATCCGCACAACGGAAAAGCTTCTCAACGCTTTGTATTGCTTCTTTTTCATCAATTTTACATTTGATGCGGAGACGCTTACGCTTAGCCATACTCAACATTTGATAGAAAATTTCGAATTTTCCCTCAGTTGCTAACCAGTCAATCGCACTCATTTCAGAAAGCTGTGTATATTCACACTCGTTTTTAAGCAACTCTAGAACGGCATAGTTGTCATTTGCATTAATGACAACCACCATCTGATCGACTTGTATATAAGCATCCAAAACATCAAATTTTGCTTTAATAGCATCAAGATCCGCTGTAAAAACGGTATCTTGGCTGACATCAAATTTTGCCACTTGTGGTGCTACCCAAAAGCGATCTGTGTAATACGACTTTTTTTGTACGTTGTCTTTAGGCGTATAGGCTCTCATTACATCAACCTTTTAGGTTTTTGAGCACGAGAAGCTGGCTCTTTACGGATTTTTTGCTGCAGCATCATCACCGCATATTGCAATGTTTCAGGACGCGGCGCGCAACCAGGAAGATACAAATCTACAGGGATAACGCGGTCAACTCCTTGAACCGTTGCGTACGTATTAAACATACCGCCCGTATTAGCACATGAACCCATAGAAATAACCCATTTTGGCTCTGTCATTTGGTCATACAAACGTCGGATAAACTCCGCATGTTTTTTAGTCAATGTTCCTGCAACAACCATAAGTTCTGCCTGACGCGGAGAAGCACGAAAAATCGTACCGAAACGGTCGAAGTCATAACGAGATGCACCCGAAGCCATCATCTCAATACCGCAACATGCCAAACCGTACGTTAGTGCCCAAATCGAGTTTGAACGACCCCAGTTTACGACTTTATCAATTGTCGTTAACGCGACGGGAAGACCGCCGTCTTTTAAGTAATTTACTTGATGTTGTGCCATTCGAGCGCTCCTTTTTTCCATGCATAAACAAAACCGATTGCTAACAACAAAATAAACGTTAGCATCTCAACAAAACCAAACCAACCTAGCAATTTAAAGTCAATTGCCCATGGAAACATAAAGACAATCTCTACATCAAAAAGCAAAAATAAAAGTGCGAACAGGTAAAACTGCGTCGAAATACGGTTAGGCTGACGTGTAACTTCAGGACCACACTCATAAGGCGATAGTTTCAACTTTTCTGTATCTTTGGCCGCCAATGCACGGCTCGCCAAGCGTGCCAATACCGTCGTCGCATAAAATGCTCCAAACGTAATAACAAACAGTACAAATACCCCGAAGTAAGGATTTGCGACGTTGTAATGTTCCATAGTTCTACCTTTTCATGGTTGATGACGTATCTGATGCTAGAGTAATCCTCATAATCAGATACGGCTTTTTTATAAAAATAGTTGTCGCACTATAACAAAAAGAGTGTTAAATCCTCCCCAACACCATGCCCATTTCTCCACCGGTGTTACTTTTATAAACACCTATGCGTACGTATTTCGTTCATTGTGTAGCATTTTGTAACAAGAATTTATTTTGTATTGGTATCTGGAAGTAACGATTCGTTCTAAGAAGATATTGAAGCTAGGAAAAGAGCGACAAAAATCACTCTTAATTATTTAAAAATCCTACAGATTTTTCATTGTCAAAATTTCCTTGACGCTCTTTTTCGATTTCATTCACAAAATCTTCCAAACGAAAAGTAGATTCTTTACGTGTAGCAACGGTATATGCGGTATTTTTCACAATCAAACTGATCTGTCCTCCTGTCAAAGGATAAGTTGAAAGTTTTTCCATCTCAAATCTTTCTTCATAGGGTGCATTTTTCGGCAACATCATCTTCCACAGTTTAAGACGCTGTGCCTTATCCGGTTTTTTAAACTCTATTTTGTAATTAAATCGGCGAGAGAAAGCTTGATCAATATTTTCAAGCAAATTAGTGGTCGCAATCAAGATTCCTTGAAATTTTTCGATCTGCTCTAAAAAGATATTCTGCATCTGATTGTGCATTTGATCTGCGGATGTGCCCGCACCTTGTGAGCGTGATGAGAGAAACTGATCTGCTTCATTTAGCAAAAGAATCGGCTCTGTTTTCGTCTGCTTTGTTAAATCCGCATAGGTGTCAAATATCTTACGGACATTTTTCTCTGACTCTCCAACATACATTGAAAGGATTTTAGAACAGTCAAAACTCAATACTTGACGTTTTAGCGAACGAGAAAGTGAATGGGCTGTGAGGGTTTTACCCGTGCCAGGCGGACCATAAAAAATAATCCGCGCGTCGATCCCCGCTTTTTTATCTTTGATTCCCCATTCGTGCAGCTTAGCGATCACCTCACGATCCAGCTGATGCATCAAGTTTTGGAGCGTTTTATCCGTTGCCCCATTGAGCACCACGTTTTCGAGTGATGTTGTAGGCTCGATAAGTTCAAATATTTCCTGATCTTTAATCAGCATATCGAGCTTGAGCTTGCGCGCTTTTTTCTTCTTCTGCGGGTGCATGATTGATTGAAGTACCTCATCGACGATGTAAAAGGCTCTACTAATACCGCCAAATGGATTGAGCATTTCTTCATAATCAATCACATCATCGTTTATCAGACGTGATCCGTCTTCGAGCAATGCACGGTTTTTAATCCGCTCGTAATCATCGAAGCTGATGAGATCAATAAGGGTATTCATCTCCCTTAGATTCCCTTCAGTCGAACTGTATTCTTCTTTGAGCAATGCGAGAAAAATAACCTGTTCTTTTGGCTCCAGCTTTTTTTGTTTAAAAAAACGATCCAATACAACATCCTGAGAAGTTTGAGCAATCCGCTCCTCTATGCGCTTTTCGAGGAGATCAAGCTTGGTTTGAATACGATTGATCCCCAATGAGTGCTCGTTCCCGTTATTACGGATAATCGACATCTTTTGGTACAGTTCGATACGAAAAAACTGATCTTGCAGATATTCCAAATGGTCGGCATACGGCTTGATCTCTGGAAGCGTCATTTCTAACGAGCCCTCTTCGAGAAGCTTCATAAAAATCGTTGTCAATGCGATAGGAGTGTTGAACAGTTCCAACTGGGAGAGCTCGCTCATTTTGATCGGAGTGAAAGAGTGATGCGTAATCCATCCCAGCTCCAGAAGTGTTTTCACCTCGCCAAAGTGGCTTAAATATGAATAGTCATCAGGACCATATAACTCTTGGAGTAATTCTGCTACGACCACATCCTCCTGCGACTGCAAAAATTTACGGGTTAGCAGTTGAAGAACTTTGCCCTCATCAACGGTACATTTAAGTTGCGCAAAAATCTCCGATTGTTCGATAGACGGGTTTTCTAAAAAATCGATCAAATATTTCAATAAAGTCCTTAATTACTAATTTTCATGCTATATAGCAGTTCTATCTCTTGTGCCCAAATGGTCTCATCGATAGTCTCTAAGACCAATGGAATATTGTCCATTCTCGGATCGTTCATCAAATAACGAAACGCATCCAACCCGATTTTACCCTTGCCAAGTGAATCATGCCGATCCACATGGCTCCCTAAATCAGGTTTCGAATCGTTAATATGCATTCCTCGCAAGTATTGAAATCCGATAATACGATCAAATTCTACCCAAGTTGCATCATAAGTCTCTCTCGTACGTATGTCGTATCCTGCCGTAAACATATGGCACGTGTCAATACAGACCCCTACTCGCGACTTGTCTTCGATACGCTCAATGATAGCAGCAATGTGCTCAAACTTCCATCCAAGGTTGCTCCCCTGCCCCGCTGTGTTCTCTATTGTGAGATTAACGCCCTCTGTCACTTTGATCGCATGGTTCATACTCATAGCGATACGATCAATACACTCTTCTTCAGTGATTTGCTTGAGATGACTCCCCGGATGAAAATTCAACCGATCCAATCCCAGCTGCTTGCATCGCTGCAACTCATCAATAAAAGCTTCGAGCGACTTTTCGCGCTTTTCCTCTTCAGGATGACCGAGATTAATCAAATACGAATCATGCGGCAAAATATGACACGGTAAAATACCGCTTTTGGCCAAATTATCTTTGAATAATCCGATTGTCTCATCATCGAGCGGTTTTGCTGCCCACTGTTTTTGATTTTTAGTAAAAAGGGCAAATGCCCTCGCCCCTATTTTCATGGCATTGAGGGGGGCATTAAACACTCCACCGCTTGCAGATACGTGTGCGCCGACAAATTTTGACATAATAGTTTCCTGTTTTCAATTGCGCTATTTTAACACAGCTTACGTATACGCGCCGCGCAATCGTACCGCTTCGATCACTTAGTTGCATTCATATCCTCTACATCGCTGATTTTAATTATTAACCCATTTAGACGGTCTTTAAAAAAGACTTCCCCACGTGCACGTCGATAGAGAATATCCATATCCTCATTTCGGATAAATTGGAAAATCACTCCGCCACACGATTCGCTCGTTCCATTTCCATCAAAAATAGGTGCATTCTGCAAAATACGGCGAAGCGTATCACGCGGATACCCCTCATAAACATACTCTTTGACAAACTTTTCTTCATCCATGCATCCGGCACTGAAACATACTTTTTCATCAAACGAAATTTTTTCAACTGAAACGCCTGCTGTAAATAGTTCTAATTCAACCGTATCTCCCTCATAGCGTAAATACCCCATGTCAGAATATTTAAGTTTTGGAGTTTTTATCGTAATTACTTTAGGAGTGCTGATGGAATAGTGTTTGACAGAACATCCTCCCATAAAAAAGACAAGGATACTAGCCCATAGGATAAAGTATTTTTGCATGCACCGCGTCCAAATCTTTTAGTATTTCTGCACTCAACGTCACATTCATTGCCGCCAAACTCGCATCCAATTGTTCAGGCGTCGTCGCACCGATAATGGTCGAAGCCACAAAATCAAACTGCTTGCTCCACGCAATCGCCATCGTGACAGGGTCAAGTCCATGAACAGCCGCAATCCGCAAATATTCTTGGGTTGACGTTAACGTCTTGTCATTGAGAAATCGTGCTGCCATTAGACGCTGACGTTTATTGCTTGAGTTTACATAATCACTGAAACGTCCTTGACCGCTAAAGGCTTGATTGTATTTTCCGCTCAAAATTCCACCTCCCAAAGGTGAATATGGTAAAAGTGATATTTTTTCTTCACGGCACAGCGCACCGATCTCCGTTAGATCACGGCGATTGAGAAGCGAAAAATTGTTTTGGATCGACTCAAAACGGGTAAGTTTTTCGTATTTACTCACCATGAGCGATTTCATCGTACCGCGAGCCGTATCATTGGACGTGCCGATATAACGCACTTTTCCGCTTTGCACCAGTGCATCCATCGCCCTCATCGTATCTTCGATGGGAACAATCGTATCGGGCCAGTGCATCTGATATAAATCGATGTAATCGGTCCCTAATCGTTTGAGTGATCCCTCAATAGCCCTTTCTATATGAAATCGGTCACATGCCGTAAATCCGTGACGAATTGGAGGTACGAACCATCCTGATGCTGCCCCGGCCACTTTAGTCGCTAAAATTACACTGTCACGTGGTTTGGTTTTGAGCCATCGGCCTACCATCTCTTCCGTCAATCCTGAAAGTTCAGCGGTAGGGGGAACAGGGTACAACTCCGCCGTATCGAAGAAGTTAACTCCGCTATCATAAGCTTTGTCCATAATAGCATATGCCGCTTTTTCATCGCATTGCGAGCCAAACGTCATTGTCCCCATACAAATCGGGGATACACGCAATCCTGTGCGTCCGATATAGCGGTATTCCATCCGAAGTTCTCCCAAATTTTTGCCATATTGTAGCGAATTGCCATATTTTGTCTCTTAGGTTTTAAATAGCTTTATACTTCCATCATGAAAATACACATTGATTTAGATTGCTTTTTTGTATCAGCACAACGTACAATCGATCCTACTTTAATCGGTAAGGCGGTTGGCGTAGGCGGTAGAGGAGACCAATATATTTTTTCCAATGAAAAATCGAACCAGGAACTGCTACTTAACAACAGCGGCTCTTTTGTGGGGAGTTTTTTTCACCGTTATGCGGGAGATGATCTCAGCCAATTTATCGATGCCAATGGACGTGTTAGGGGAATTTTAACCACGGCCAGCTACGAAGCACGCACCTACGGTATCAATACCGGCATGAGTATCCGTGAAGCACTAATACGATGTCCACAGCTCATTATCAAGGGGCCTGATATGCAGCTGTATCATCGCCTTTCTCATGAACTGCATCAATTTTTACAAGAGCGCATTCCCCTCATAGAACAAGCCAGTATCGATGAATTTTACGGTGATTTGGAGGGGTGGATTACCGACGAAGAGGTCCCTGCTTTTATCGATCATCTACGCCATGAGATAAAACGTCATCTAAATCTTCCCGTCTCCATCGGTGCCGCCAATTCCAAACACATCGCCAAACTTGCTACCGAAAGCGCCAAACCCTTTGGGTGTCATACGGTTGTAGACGATTCTGTCGCCTCATTCGTCCATCCTATCCCTGTTCAAAAATTTCCCGGCATTGGTTCTGCCATGCAGCGTAAATGCGCGCAGTACCATCTCCACACGCTAGGAGACTTACTGCGAGCCAAAAGCCTTGTAACTGCTTGGGGTCCGTATGCACAATCACTGTATGAACGTGTATCGAGCAATGATTTAGGTGAACTCACCGTATCGGCTCCGCGCAAATCAATCGGCATTTCGCGCACCTTTGACCCCATAACTAATCGCGATGAGATACGACGCCGTATCTCAATCCTCTCTCGCCATCTAGCCTACGCCATCACAAAACTCGAAGTCAACCCAACTACTTTTTCCTTGTCACTGCATTACCTGCATCATCCCAAAAGTCATAGCGCGATAAGTGAATCGAGACTTTTTAACGAACAGCGTTTACGCCAACTGTGCCGTGAAATTTTTGCAAAATCCGATCTTCATATCAGTGGTGCTATCACTCATATTGGAATTAGTGCCTCTGCGTTTAGCGTTCACTCACGCAGAACTCTCTCGCTTATTGATTACGAAGAGGATGTAAAAGCTCGTGCTTTTGATCAAAAGAGTCGCGCCATCCGTGATAAGTATGGATGTGACGCTTTAAAATGGGGAAATGAGCTGTGATTAACTAACCGCTTGCAATGCGCCATACGCCTCTTGCAAGAGCTTGAATTTTTCCGTGTATTTGTTGATGATTTCAGGGCTTTTCGTGTTAACGCGGTCCGGATGATACCGCTTTGCAAGCTGGCGATACCGTTTTTTCAAATCTTCGAGTTTACTGCCAACTGGAAGATCAAAAATAGCATGATATCGAATCATTTTATCGATTTCATCGTTACTGTGTCCCCATCCTTTGTAGTTTCCATACAGCTTGCTCATAAACTCTTCATCATAGTTATAATTAATCACATAATGGAGTACTTCACGTCGATTAAGTGCTTTTTCCAAACGTGCTTTGGCCGCAATTGAACTAACATCAATGTAAATTTGGTTGGAGGTATGACTGGTTACGAGAGAAGACAATTGCTGTTTTAGGTAACGCATTATCCATCGGTTTTCTATCAAAAATGTAAGCTTAACGCGATTAGGACCAAATGCGAACAATTCGATATCGACTTTTTCCGCTTTTCGATAAGGGATTTCTATACGTACCGCAGCACTACGGCACTTACGCAGTGAACGGCGGTAAAAAGGGTTAGCCAGGTCATTCGCTGTTGTGTAGCGATCGCTCAATGTATCAAGAAACTCTTCTTTTTGCTCCGCAGAACCTTCATTGTTCAGTACCAATACCCCATTGTCTAAAAAGAGGGTATTATGAATATGATGATCAAAAAATTCTTCCATCCACGGCTCTTCGAGGGTTTTTGACCCCCCTTGAACGAAGATAGCATTGTTGCGCAAAACGACTCTCATGACAACCTCCGCTCGTAGATTATTTACATAATCAAAGCAAAAAGTATTCCGTATATTTATTTTTGTACAATTATTCCATAACACTCAGGACGTCGATCGCCAATCAATCCCCAATAATGACGGTATTCACGGTTAGCTACAACGTCAAATTCACTGTACAATATCTCTTCTTGATCGCGTGAAGCAACAGCAACTTTTTTTCCCGTGTGATCGGTAATAAACGAACTACCATAAAATGTCAGCGTACAGCTCTCTCCTGCTTCCTCGCCAATACGGTTAGCAGCAATGACAGGAATAATATTGGCTGCACTGTGCCCCATTTGAACCCGCTGCCAATGCGATGCGGAATCTACACCAATTTCTGGCTCACTTCCTATTGCTGTAGGATAAAAAATCATATCCGCCCCCATGAGTGTCAAACAGCGTGCCGTTTCGGGAAACCACTGATCCCAACAAATGCCAACACCGACATTACCAAAAGCTGTTTTCCATACTTTAAATCCCGTATCTCCAGGTTCAAAATAAAACTTCTCTTCGTATCCAGGGCCATCTGGGATATGTGTTTTTCGGTAATTTTCCATTACCACCCCATCTGCATCGATCATTACAAGGGAGTTAAAGTATCGCTCACCTTCTTTCTCAAAATAGCTCAAAGGCAGGACAACGCCCAACTCTTTTGCTAATCCACTAAAATATGTGATCATAGGATGCCCTTCACGTTCCTGTGCCCATGAAAAATAACGCTGATTCCTATCTTTACAAAAGTAGTATCCCTCAAACAGTTCTGGAATCAATACGACATTTGCACCATTTTGTGCGGCTTGGCGGACCATCATTTCGGCTTTATGGATATTCGCTTTTTTATCCTCGCACATTTGCATTTGAATCGCCGCTACTTTTACCATACCAATCTCCTATTCTTCTTCATCAAATTATAGCTAAGGACTTATAAAATCTTAAAACGGAACGTGATATGCTATAATCTATAGATATATACAAAAGGGGTTATTATGCAGCTCAATACCCAATACCAAGCTCTTCCACAAATGAATGAGCAAAGCGTCAAACGAGATAAAACTTTGGACAAAATCGCGGCTGGACTCCAGCTGAGTATGGAAGACAGTGCATCACGTAGCATTGCTTCTTTGATGCAAAGTCAAATCGACACCTATTCCCAAGAGTTAATGAATACTAATGACAGCATAGGGATGACACAAATTGCCGATGGAGCACTTTCAAACCTCTCCGAGCAAGCTCAAACGCTAAATGATCTAAGCATTCGAAGTAATAGTGCTGTTCTAAACAGTTCTAATCAACAAGCACTACAAGCTGAGTTTCAACGCACACAAACATCGATGCAGGACATTGTAGATACGACGTCTTATAATGAAAAGCCTCTGCTCGATAACAATGTCTCGCCAAAAAATCTTACCCTTGATAATCAGGACGCAATTTCTACTTATATGCAGACTCTGTCCTCTGTGCAAAGCGATGTTGGTGCTGCTGCCAATAACTATGTCAGTCATGCCAATACATTACTAGAGCAGATCACACAAACATCTGCAGCAAAGAGTCAAATAGCAGATACCGATGTGACAAAAGCGATCAGCGATTTCCAAAGCAGTAACCGAGTGCTGGACGCATCTGTTCTTGCATCTGCACATCAAACACAGTTCTTACGTGAATCCATTGGACGTTTATTGGGGTGATTTTGTTGGAATAAAGATCGAATTACATTCGGTCTTTGGCTTCGATTCCCAGAAGAGAAAACCCTGTTTTAAGAGAAAGAGCAACAACGAGAAGCAGCTTCAAAAGCTTTGCCTCATCTTCATTGCCAATAATTCTGGTATCATAGTAAAATTTATGCAGTTTTGCTGCCAGTGCTTTGAGGTAATCAGGAAGCTTTTGTGCCTGACGTGATTCAAACGCGTCATCAATAATTTCTGGTAGCAACAACGCTTCAAACAGCAATCCGTCCGCATCCACGCTTAATCCATGCAATTTTGCCGCCATGATCGTATCTATACTCATCTCGCTTTTTGCAATCAACGTTTGGATACGAGCATGTGCGTATTGTACGTAATAAACAGGGTTTGAGCTGTCTTGGCGCTTGAGTTCTTCGATGTCAAATTCCAACGCCGTGTCGCACTTTTTCGATGCAAACATAAAGCGTAGAGCATCTGAACCGATCTCCTCAACAACATCGCTCATGAGAATTACTGTTCCCGCACGCTTAGACATTTTAAACGGCTCGCCGTCTTTGAGAAGACTCACCATCTGAGAAAGCAATACTTCGAGTTTCCCCGAGTTATACCCTAGGAAATTAATCGCAGCATTCACACGAGCGATGTAACCGTGATGATCTGCACCCCAAATATTGATGTAGTGATCGAAACCGCGCTCAAACTTCTGATTATGGTAGATTATATCGCCCGCGAGATACGTTGGACGACCATCATCACGCACGACAACACGATCATGATCATCGCCAAAGCCTGAAGATTTGATAAATGTTTTTCCCTCATTACGGTAAACACCCTCTCCCATCTTCGCCATGACGCGATCCCATTCATCGTACAAAGAAGCTTCACCGACAAAAGTATCAAAATGAACTTTGACACTTGCTAAATCGTCAACGATAAGTGCGAGAATTTTGTCTTTTGCCCATAGTGCCAACTCTTTTTGGCGACTTTCATCATACAGTGCCGCCTCTCCAAATTCAGCTACCGCTTCTTTGGCTAAATCGCTCAAGTAGTCACCACGGTAATATTTTTCAGGCCACTCAACACTCTCACCAAGCAATGAACTACGCCCTTCAAGCTGTAAAGAAACACCAAGTAAGTCGATTTGGTTTCCCGCATCATTGACATAATATTCTGCCGTGATATCGTATCCCAAATGACGGCCCAATCGCAACATGGTATCGCCGTAAACCGCACCGCGCGCATGCCCAATATGTAATGGTCCTGTCGGATTGGCACTCACGAATTCTAAAAGAATCGATCCCGTTTTGTTGCCGCTGCCAAACTGCTCACCGTGAGACAGCGCCCATGTGGCGTACTCATCCAAAAATGTTTCAGAGAGACGAAAATTAATATATCCCTTAACCGATTCAACTGCGGTAAATATTGCATCTTCACCAAATGAAGAGGCGAGTTCTTCTGCAATAGCCATGGGAGATTGTCTGAGTTCTTTTGCGAGAGAAAAAGCAATAGGAGTGGCGAAATGGCCAAAAGAACGATCTCTTGGCTTTTCGAGGATAACGTCGTAATTTAATTTGTCGCGTAAAAACGCAGCTACTCTTTGCTTCAAGACTTACGCTTGCTTGGTAGTTTCTTGAACAGGCTCTGCGTGTACTGTAGTGACATTTTCCACTTGCTTTGGAGCTTCAGGAGTTGCACTGGCTGTAGGAGGAGGCGGTGGCGCGGTATCCTCATCATTCATCTCTTTTTTGAATCCACGGATTCCTTGACCGATACTTTTTGCAAGATCGGGGATTTTCTTCGCACCGAAAAGCAACACAACTATTCCGAAAATTAACAGTAATTCTGACCCACTAGGCATTGCCATATTCAAACATCCTTTTCTAAGAAATTTAATAAGATAGTATAACGGCTCATTGCTGTAATCGTCCTTATAAACAACTAGGCTTGCGCTTCCCACATTTGTATAAATTCATTGATATGCAAGGTCGGAATTTTCATCCGCGCGGCTTTTGCAATCGACACCAAAACTTCTGCTGCATCCGCTAGCTCATCATTCACAATCAGATAATCATACTCACTGATGCGCTGCACTTCACGTTTTGCCATTTCAAGACGATTTGCAATAACCTCAACGCTGTCGGTTGAACGGCTCACCAATCTATCTTTTAGCTCTTTGAGTGTCGGCGTGGTAATAAATACAGAGGTTGTGATATCCCCTAATCTGCTTTGTACTGCATCATTGCCCTGTACATCGATATCAAAGATAATGAGCTTACCTTCTTTAAGTGCTTTCTTAACAGGGGCCAGAGAAGTACCATAATGATTCCCATGAACCACTGCATATTCCAAGAACATCTCTGCTTCGATATCTTGGGCAAATACCTCTTCACTTACAAAATGATAGTGTACACCATCTATTTCGCCCTCACGAATAGGGCGTGTGGTGGTAGAAATCGAAAAATAAGTAGGCCCGATATCATCTATTATTTTATTAATCAATGAGCTTTTACCCGCCCCGCTAGGACCCGATAAAACTAAGACAGCCCCGCTTTTTCGATTCACTTCTCGTTCCCGAAATTGATATTGATATTAATACTAAGACCCTTCAACGTTTTAGCAACTTCTTCATTAGACAGTGCCTTGAGAAGTGCCTGAAGCGCATCCATTCCCTCGGCTGGTGTTCCATGATGTTGCGCTACTGGTTTCAATGCAGTTGATACGTCAGTATCAATATCTTCTAACTCATTGTCCAACTCGACAACAGAAGATTCTCCCATGGCTTCACTCAGCGCTTCTGCGTCCAATGATGAGTGACTACCATGTCCGATACGTACTTCTGGCTCTTCTTCTTCGACTTCTTCACCAATAGCGAGCTTAATATCGCGCTCACTTAGACCATCAAGCTCCCCAAATCCTTCAAAATCTCCCATATCAACGCCATCGAGTCCTTGTGCTAAATCTTCGATTCCTAACTCTTCAACCGCTTCTTGTATTTGCTGTTCAAGTTCACCGAATTCATCATCGCTAAGGGCATCATCCGTTACCTCTTGGGATAAACTCTCTTCATCTTCATCTAGCCCTTCCAATAAAAGAGCATCTAAATCGTCTATCTCATCAGCAACTTCTGCCGCTTGAGGCTCAGGGGCTTCCTCTTCATCCATGCCCATTAAATCATCTAAAGATCCCAATAAATCATCGTCAAAAGCTTCCTCAATAGGCGCTGGCTTCGCAACCTCATCATCAAGACTCAAGAGTTCTTCATCAAAATCAAATTCATCCATCGCATCGTCCAGCTCATGCTCTGGGTTTTTCACTTCAAGCGCTTGCAAAATATTATCATCCAATGATCCAAGCAAGTCTTCATCCTCGATGTCAAAGTTATCAGTCTCATCAAGCAGCCCTTGAAGCTCTTGCACTTCTTCATGATCCAATACATTGGTTTTTGCTACAAAGGCATCTTCTTCATCTTCGATATCAAAATCATCCAAATTCAAATCATCGTCCAAATTGGTGATGTCAAATCCTTTCTCTTTCTTATCATCTTCCAAAGTATCATCAAGCACAAAGGCTTTTTCGATGTCAGATGTTCGTGGCTCAGCCACTTCTTGAACAGAGGGTATTATATCTTTAACAATTTGAGAAAAGAGATCCACTAAGTCTGTCGGTAAAAAAGGTTTATTTATCACTTTGTCAAATCCGGCAGGGATCGCATTGCCACGAGTCGCCATCAATAATGAGGTTTTATACTGAATTTTTTCTTTTAAGGCTCTCATGGCCTCATCACTGTAATGTGCATCGTCGACGATGAGCAGATCATAAGCATCCTCTTCTGCTTCATCCACAGACCAAATAACACTCAAATCATCTTTTGTTTTTTGCGCACTCAACGCTACTAGTTTGCGTACAACCGGATTATCATTCAACAACAAAATTTTCATAATACGCCAAACCTCTCTTGCTTTACTATTGCATCACTGTGCACTACATGGTATGATTGTAACTAAAAATAAATAAAATGATAAAATTAATCACCCTAATTCTTACAATTACCGTTTCAAATGCCAACATTTTTCCATTTTTGCTCCCGGATGAAGGGAGCCATTTTAATCATTATCTTCAAGTATTACTCAAAAATGCTCAAAAAGAGATTATTATAGTGACCTCTTCGATGGATTATCCCTCATTAAACAAAAATATTATTCACTCCCTTTCTCATGGAGGGCATCTCACTATTATTGCTTCCAAGCAATCAGGAGACCCTCTACGCCTTATCGCATATGAGGGTGTAACTCTTTATGCGTATGCGCCTCGTGCCATTGCTGATACTCTTATTCTCATCGACAATACCCATGTTTGTCATCTATCCGGATCGCTTGATGAAAAAAGTTTGGGAGACACTGTTTCACATGTATGGTGCAGTGATGAATCATCCCTTATTCTTTCAACACAAAAACAAATCACGACATTACTAAAACGCTCGAAACCCTATTTACAGTAATTTTTCCAAAAAATTATACGCGCTTTGCATTTGCGATGTGACAATCATCATCGTTGCAGACAGCGTTGCCATCAATACCAAAAAGGCTACACCGATTTTAATCGGCATACCGATAACCAACAAGTTAAACTGAGGCATTGTTTTCATTAACATCCCAAAAATGACGTCTGCTAACATTGAGAGTGCAGTAATCGGGAATGCTATCATAAACCCTACGACAAACATGTTCATCATACCGTGCATGATATAGCGAAATAACTCAGGAGTCACCATAAATCCACCTAATGGAACGGTTGCAATCGATGCAGAAGCCAAAAGTATGATCCAATGATGTAAATCAGCCGCCAATAAAATCATCAATGCTATCAACGAGAGAAATTGATTCACAATCGGCATCGAAACACCCGATTGTGGATCGATGGCAGACGCCAATGAAAACCCCATCATAAACGATATCTGTCCGCCAGCAAAAGTAATTACATGATATGCCAATTGTAAAATAATCCCAACTGCTAGCCCAAACAGCATCTCTCCCAATATGGCAACCGTCATCGTCAACGAGTCTAGCGGTATTTGCAATGCTGGAAGAGAATCAAAAAAGACAACTGTAAAGAAGAATGCCATAGCAGCTTTAAGGGACATCGGTATATTGGCATGTGAAAAAATTGGAACTGCCATAAACAAAGAGCTAAAACGAACAAATAACAAAATAAAGGCAGCCGTTCGACCTTCGCTAAACAGTTGCGCCCATTCCATACTATTGGACCTTAGTCAAAACGCCATCATTCATGCGATAAATATAATTACATTGTGCCGCCAACAACTCGTCATGCGTTACCAAAATCATACCGGCATTATGCTCTTTAAGATAGTTAAAAAAAATAGTCATTACTTCTTGTGCCGTTGCATGGTCAAGATTGCCCGTCGGTTCATCCGCAAAAATGAGACGTGGCTTTTTAGAAAGGACACGTGCAATCGAAACACGTTGCTGTTGCCCGCCTGAGAGTTCTGTCACCTTTTGATGACATACTTTATCAATTCTGAGAGACTGCAGTAAAGTATTATCAATGGTTTTATTTGCCATAAGCGCTGCTACTTCGAGGTTTTCATAACCACTGAAACCCTTGAAAAGATAATGACTTTGATAAATTAGTCCCAAATCATACCGACGAAGCTCCACAAGCTCTTTTTCATTCAGCTCATAAATATTACGGCCAAAAAGTTCTACGCTACCCTCATTGGGCACTAGCATTGAAGAGAGGTTATGCATCAATGTCGATTTTCCGCTCCCGCTAACTCCAATTATGGCCATCGATTCAGTAGCATTGAGCTCTAACGATACATTGTTAAACAGCGGATAATCAAACGCATGTGATAAAGAAGTGGCTTTTAAAAGATTCATGTAGAAATTATAGAGAAAAAGAGGTTAAAAAGAGGGGCTAAAAAAGCGAAAAATCGCTTTTTTAGAATTACGCCATTTGTGCAGCTACTTCTGCAGCAAAGTCATTGACTTGTTTTTCAATACCTTCACCGACCTCGTATTTAACAAATTCAACGATTTGAGCGGTTCCGCCATGAGCAGCAGCTTCTTTTGCAAGAGCTTGGGCTACTGATAGTGAATCATCCATAACGAAGTTTTGATCCAACAATGCCAATTCTTTGTCCAAAGTTGTATTATCTGCTACGAAACGAGCCAACTGACCAGGGATGATGTTTGCCCAAATTTTTTCAGGTTTTCCATCTGCCAATAATTTAGCCTTGATCGCTTCTTCTGCTGTTGCCATAACTTCTGGAGTTAATTGCATCATAGAAATGTACTGAGGAACGTTCTTAAGCGGTTTTTTCAAACGTCCAAGTTCTTCGTTCTCTGTTTTGATCGCTTCAATACGACCAATAGTCTCTTCTTCTACAAATTTAGCATCAAAATCGTGGTAACTCATCGTAGTAGGCTTCATAGCCGCTGCGTGCATCGCGATGTTTTTAACAAACGGTGCCATTGCATCAGCAGTTTTTTGTGAATCACATGTGATTGCTACCAAAACCCCAACACGACCATTTGAGTGAACGTAACCGTTTACACAACCATGTTCACCTGCATTAAGGGTAACAAAACGTCGAGTTACGATTTTTTCACCGATACGCGCTACTTGAGCCGTGAAATACTCAGAAAATGTACCTGTTTCATAAGAAGTTTCATTCAACTCTTCTACGGTGCTAACGCCCGTTGTAAATACATGTGCTGCTGTATTGCCCACAAGAGCCATAAAACCGTCGTTTTTTGCAACGAAATCGGTTTCAGAGTTGATCTCTACTAGTGAAGCAGATGCAAATGTTTCAGAGACCTTAAGACCCAAAAGTCCCTCAGCTGCAACACGATCCGCTTTTTTAGCCGTTTGTGACATACCGCGATCACGTAAAAAATCTTTCGCTTTTTCCATGTCGCCATCACACTCAGTAAGTGCTTTTTTACAATCCATCATAGGGGCATCCGTTGCCGCTCTGAGGTCTTTTACCATAGCTGCTGTTACGTCTGCCATGATTATGCTTCCTCTGCGACTTCTTCAGATGCCGCTTCGAAAACTTCTTCTGCAGATGCTTCTTCTACCGCTGCATCATCGCTTCCGCTGTTACGAAGGGATTTGCCTTCATTGATAGCTTCTGCCATTTCTTTACAGAACAATTGAATAGAACGGATCGCATCATCATTTCCAGGGATTGGAATGTCAATAACGTCCGGGTCACAGTTAGTATCAAGAGGGGCAACAATACGGATACCAAGGTTACGAGCTTCTTGTACTGCAATGTGCTCTTTAACTGCATCAACAACGAACATCATGTCAGGTAAAGTTTTCATTTGACGGATACCACCAAGATAAGCAATTAGCTTCTCTTTTTGACGATTCATCATCAATGCTTCTTTTTTTGTTAAAAGACCCATTTGACCATTTGCTTGCATCTCTTCGATGATGTCAAGTTTGCGGATTGATTTTTGAATTGTTGGGAAGTTTGTCAACATTCCACCCAACCAGCGATTGTCAACATATGGCATGCCACATGAGATTGCCGCATCACGAACTGCAACACGTGCCTGTTTTTTAGTTCCTACAAAAAGAACCGTTTGACCCTCAGCAGCTGCATCAAGAACCTGCTGGTATGCAGCACGGAAAAAACGCAATGTTTTTTGTAGATCAATAATATAGATGTTTTTACGAACACCAAAAATGTATTTCTTCATTTTTGGATTCCAACGACGTGTTTGGTGACCGAAGTGAACACCGCACTCCAATAAATCTTTCATAGTTACCATGAAAAGACTCCTTTTAAAAATAAAATATTTTGTTCTTCGTTTACTTGGGCGCTTCTTGAAACAGAGCCGATGATGCATCGGATGCACGAGAACAAACTTAGATTCGCTTGCGAATTTTTTCACGCGACTTAAAAAAGTGGCAGAGAAAATCGGGCGAATTATACTAAAAGTACTCTTTAATTAGTCTTTTGTTTACTATTGCTCCTTTAATTACGCTAAATAAATCATTTTTTGTTATTTTTAAACTCTTTTTATATTATTTTTGCTAATATCGTTTCAACAATGTAAGCTTATTACGCAATATTGAAACCCTTAAGGAGTTAGAATGAAAAACAAATTTTTAGGTTCCGTGGTCGCAGCGGCTCTTATGTCCACTACCGTGACGGCAGAAGGTACGATGCTACAACGCTTTGAAGCGATGGAAAAAGAGATGAATGCACTCAAGGCGGAAATCGCGAATATGAAAGCTGAAAAACCAATATCAGTTACTACAAAAAAAATAGTCGTTGAAGACGATGATGAAGCCCCGGTCAAAGCAACTGCTAGAAAAATTAAAGTAGCTGTTTCAAAAGATAATGAGGAAAAAAGTATTCCTGAACAGCTTGAAGATATTCACGATCAGCTAAGCACTCTCAACAAAAGAACCAACGGTAACGCCATCAAATGGGATGTTGATTTCCGCACCAGTGTTGATAACCTCAGCTATAAAATGGCGGATGGAAGCAAGCAAACCAATGATGCTCTTTTCAGTAACCGTTTATGGCTAGGAATGAACTATGCGGCTACAAAAAATCTTAGCTTCACAGGGCAGCTCGCCTATAACAAAACTTTTGGTCAACGTTCAATGGTCAATCCAACCACAGCAGGAATGGAAGGTTTTGACTGGATCAGCAGTGAAGCGGCTTATGATGATACGCTCCGTGTACGATCGGCTTATTTTTATTACCAAGATGATGAGTTTTTAGGTACCGATATCCCATGGACTGTTAGTGTTGGTCGTCGTCCATCTACAGAAGGACATCTTGTTAATCTACGGGAGAATGATCAGGCATCATCACCATTGGCACATACTATCAATGTTGAATTTGACGGTGCAAGTGCAAAATTTGGGATGGAAGGAGTTACGGGTTTAACAGGAGCGTATTTCAAACTTTGTGCCGGTCGCGGTATGAGTGCAGCTGAGCCACGATTTGGTGCTGCTCCATACAGTGATCAAAATGCAACCACTAATAATATTGATATGGCTGGTATTATTATCGTTCCTTATGATGATAAGCAATACAGTATCGGAATGCAATATACTTACGCAAATAATTTGATTGATCTCGCTAATCCGGGAGTAGACTTTAGTATGAGTACGGTTGGTGGTCTTCATACAGCCACAGCTTTTGTTATGATAAACGGTATCGGTAATGGATGGAGTGACTTTTTGGATGACTCATTAATCTTTGCAAGTGGTGCAATGTCCAAAACGGACCCTTATGCCAATAAAGGGGGCATGCTAGGATCAACAGATAGTAAAACTGGGTATAGCTACTGGATCGGGACACAGTTCCCATCTCTTATCAGTGACGAAGGACGATGGGGTGCTGAGTTCAACCACGGTTCAAACTATTGGCGTCCAATCACCTATGGTGAAGATACCCTAATCGGTTCAAAACTTGCAGCACGTGGTAATGCATACGAAGTTTATTTTACAGAACCATTAGTTAAAGACATCCTCTCTTTCCAACTACGCTATACCTATATCGATTATGATTATAGTGGTAGTAATGGCTTTTTTGGAAGTACTTCAGGAACCCCTCTAAGTATGGATGAAGCTAGAGCGATTGGTGGAGCTACAGCTGCAAGTATTGTTGATCATGCGCAAGACATTCGTGCGTACATTCGTTATAAATTTTAATTTCTACTGTCATTCCGTGCCACGACACGGAATGACGAAAAACTATTCTTGCAATCTTGCCAACTCTTCTTTTACTTTAACCACGTGGTCTTTGACTTTAACGTTATTCCATAAGGCACGAACAACCCCTTTTGGATCGATGATGTACGTTGAGCGGACAATCCCCATATATTCTTTGCCATAGTTCTTTTTCATCGCCCATACACCATAGTCTTGCATCATTTGCGTCGTAGGATCGCTCAAAAGCGTAATACCTAAATTTTGTTTCTCGATAAAATTACGGTGCGCTTTGGTACTGTCCGCACTTACACCCAAAATAATAGCACCCATATCATCGTACGCATCCTGTGCTTCAGTAAACTCACACGCTTCAGTCGTACATCCGGGAGTGGAATCTTTGGGATAAAAATACAATACAATCCATTTTCCGCGCAAATCGCGCAGACAGATTTCCACATCATCCTGATTACTCAAACAAAACTCGGGGGCGGTGCTTTCTAGTTCTAACATTATTAGTTTCCTTTATTTTTAGTATCTCCATCCCGTCATTCCGTGCCACGACATGGAATCCATAAACAGCAGATGGATACCGTATCGAGTACGGTATGACGAAAGGCTATAAAATTACGATCGATTTTATCTCTGTCATTTCTTCAATAGCAAAACGTGGACCTTCACGCCCTACCCCGCTGAGCTTAACCCCGCCATACGGCTGTATATCAAAACGCAAGGTTGGCATGTCATTGATAATGATACCGCCTGCATCCAACTCTTCAATCGCTTTGTTTGCATGTTCTAAATTATTGGTAAAAATTGAGCACTGCAATCCATACGGAGAGTCATTCATCTTCTCGATTGCCTCATCCAATGTTTCTACTTTTACCAAACTCACGATCGGGGCAAAAACCTCTTCGCAAATGATTTTCATCGACTCTGTCACATCCGCCATAACACAGGGATAAAATAACCGTCCCTCACTGCGCGAAGGTGTTAGAGCACAAGCGCCTTCATCAATAGCACTTTGTACCCAGTTCATTGCTCTACTCACAGCCTCATCATCAATAAGCGGTCCTAAAAAAGTCGCCTCATCGTAAGGAGATCCAACGACTAATTTTGCCGTTTCCTCCGTCATTTTTGCTGCAAATTCATTGTAAATTTCAGCATTTACATAAATACGCTGTAGCGAGATACACACTTGCCCAGAATTTGCAAAAGCACCAATTGCGCAACGCTGCGCCGCATACTCGAGATCAGCTGATGTATCTATATAGGTTGCCGCATTTCCCCCAAGCTCTAAGCTCACTTTTTTAATCCCAGCACTTTTCGTGATAATTGCACCAACCGGCACAGAACCCGTAAAGCTGATCACTCTGGGAATATCACTGCTAACAAGAGCACTTCCTACCTCAGCATCTCCATATACAACGCTTAGTGCATCGGTAATCGCATAGGGGCTTTCAATAAAGAGTTTTGCAAGCTTATACGCACAAAGAGGTGCTTCAGGTGTTGGCTTTAACACGACGGCATTTCCGGCAACCAACGCAGGAGCCAATTTATGAGCAACCAAATTGAGTGGAAAATTAAAAGGAGTAATTGCAACAACGACACCACAAGGATCACGACGCCAAAAGGAAAGAGCCTTTCGCCCGCTTGGCATCGCATCCGTGTTAATTGTCTCTCCGTGCATGGTTCGCATCGTTTCTGCGCAGAGAGTAATGGTCTCTATACAGCGATCTACTTCGATGCGTGCATAGGTAAGCGGTTTACCTACCTCATCACACAGCGCTTTTGCAAACTCTTCGCGCTGAATTTTTAGCTTTGAAGCAACATCCAACAACCATGAACATCGTTGATGCAAAGGGCTTTTTCTAGCAATTTTTACCGCATTTTGCGCAATTCTGAGCGCTTTTTGTGCATCTTCAGCACTACAGATGGCCGCTCGTGAAGCAACTCTCCCATCATAAGGGCTTAAACGCTCTGCATATTTTTCTGTCTTTACTTCAAGTGATCCCATCCATACATGCGCGTCCATAGCCAACCCCTAGAGTAAATTATGTTTCGATTATACAAATCATCACCTAAAAATAGATAGAATACCACAAACCAACCAAGGATCTTTAACATGAATTTAATCATCACCGAAGGTGCACTAGGTGTTCGGCCTCCTGTGACTAAGCCTCATCCAGGCTTTTTAGTCGAGGTAGGAGAAGAGCGTTTTCGAAAATTAGTTAGCGATCACTATGAACTCCTTCGTACCAGCGATATTGCTTTTCTCTTTCCAATCAATGACGAAGAAGATTTTACGGCAGCTAAAAAACACGCTGCAGATTTCATGATCCAAATTTGCGGAGGACCTGCATATTTCAATCAATCACGTGGAGAACCGCGCATGGTAGGTCGTCACGCACCCTTTCGTATCGACCCTGTTGCGCGACATCGCTGGCTAGAGTTTTACGCTACGCTTCTTCCAGCGCTTGAAGCAGAAGGGATTAATCCCGAGTATGTTCAGTCTTTTTGGAATTATCTGGATATTTTTTCTATCTGGATGATCAATACACCTACACAATAAATGGCTCTTAATCTCCTGTATATAGGAGATTAAAGCTGCTTAATCAATGTTAAATAGCTTCTACGCTAGAATCACCTACTTTAAATTATATTTTTCACTGGAGAACCCCCTTATGAATGAAGCCAAGTTTATTTGGATGAACGGAAAATTAGTTCCTTGGAATGACGCAAAAATTCACGTCCTCTCTCACACCCTTCACTATGGAAACGGTGCTATCGAAGGAACCAAAGCGTATAAAACCTCAAAAGGGTATGCTATTTTTCGTCTTAGCGATCATACAAAACGTCTTATCGAATCGGCTAAGATGACCCTAATTACGGTTCCCTACACTGTTGAGGAACTCAATAAAGCACAAGTAGAACTTCTACGTGCCAACGACTTCACGGCCCAAAACGTTTATCTCCGTCCTATCGTCTATCTAGGCTATGGCGTCATGGGTGTTTATCACAAAGAAGCCCCTGTTGAAGTTTCGGTTGCTGCATGGGAATGGGGCGCATATTTGGGTGAAGAAGGGATGAAGCGCGGAATTCGTCTCAAAATCTCTTCGTTTAGTCGTCCAAACAACAAATCAAACATGGGCAAAGCAAAAGCAGTCGGTAATTACCTCAACTCGCAAATGGCAAAATTTGAAGCAGTTGAAGCGGGATATGATGAAGCATTGTTGCTTGATGATGAAGGATATGTTGCTGAAGCCAGCGGGGCGTCATTTTTTATGCTAAAGGGGGATGAGCTCATCACCCCTCCAAACGACAACTCCCTTGTATCCATCACTCAAAAAACCGTTATTGAGATGGCAACTAATATGGGAATCAAAGTTGTGCGTCGCCGTATCAGCCGTGAAGAAATTTACACTGCTGATGAAGCATTCCTGACAGGAACTGCAGCTGAAATCACACCGGTACGTGACGTTGATTCCCGTATCTTAGGTGCTGGCGGACGTGGACCGGTAACAGAAAAAATACAAAGTGCCTATTTCGATATCGTTCACGGACGCAATCCCCACTACGACCACTATTTAACTTACATCAACTAAAGGTAATCCATGGCAAGTGATATGAACGACTATTTTCAAAAGAAAAAAAATGAGAATCAAAAAAAGAGCGATTCCCAAGGACCTAAAATACCAAAGTTTGACTTCAATATGAACGGTCAAAAAGCCGGAACTTTTTGGCTAATCGGTGGAATCGTCTTGTTGCTTCTTTTGGCAAAACCGTTTGTCATCATTACCGAAGGAGAGCGCGGTATCCTTGCCACCAATGGAAAATACGAAGATCGCGCCCTTATGCCTGGTTTGCATTTTCTGATTCCTGGCTTTCAAAAAATCTATTTAGTAGATACAAAAGTACGTATCATCAATTATGCCGAAAAAATGGATCGTGCTTCTACCGCCGGTGATGGTATCTTGCTAAAGCCTGCGATTACCGTACTTGACAAGCGGGGACTGCCAGTATCTATTGATATGACGGTCCAATACCGTCTAAATGCCGACCTCGCAGCCAAAACAATCTCTAATTGGGGTTTTAGCTGGGAAGATAAGATTATTGACCCTGTCGCACGCGACGTTGTCCGTAATGTCGTGGGTCAATACGATGCTGAAACATTGCCAATTATGCGCAATGCCATCGCTCAAAAAATTGAAGCAGGTATACGCAGCAATATCTCTCGCCAGAAAAACAGTCCTGCCAATCTTGAATCTATTCAATTACGCGAGATTGGTCTGCCACAAAAAGTAAAAGACCAAATTGAGCGTGTACAAGTTGCCAAGCAAGAAGTTGAAAAAGCACAGCAAGACGTGGAACGCGCAAAACAAGAAGCCTTTAAAAAAGAGACGGAAGCTCAAGGGACAGCAAACGCCCTTACGATTGAAGCACAAGCCCAAGCAAAAGCAAATCACCTCGTAGGAGCTTCTCTGAGCTCTGGATTACTAAAACTTGAGCAGATCAAAGTACAGGGCAAATTTAACGAGGCACTTAAAGAAAATAAAGACGCGAAAATTTTTCTTACCCCTGGAGGATCGACTCCTAATATTTGGCTCGATACCAAGAGTGGTGACAGTCAAAAAATAAGTTCAATAGGTAAATAATAGATGAATCTCAATCAAATCGACTGGGAAAGATCTGAACTTCTTCCCGTTATTGTTCAAGACTCGACAACGCTAGAAGTCTTGATGATGGCGTATATGAACCGCGAAGCACTTGAGTTGTCCCTTTCCACAAAAATTGCTCACTACTTCTCACGCTCCAAACAACGTCTTTGGAAAAAGGGAGAGAGCAGCGGTCATTTACAGCACATTGAGCGTTTTTTGCTCGATTGCGATAATGATACCCTCCTCCTCATGGTTCAACAAGAAGGGGTTGCATGTCATACCGGACGTAAATCCTGCTTTTTTACCGACATCGAATTGGGGGAAACTATTAGTGCTCCACAAGTCGACACGGCTGCTGTGTATGGGATTATTGATGAACTTTATCACACGATCCTTGCTCGTAAAAATGCCGATCCCCAAACCTCATGGACGGCAAAGCTTTTAAGCAAAGGCGATAACGCGATACTTAAAAAAGTAGTTGAAGAAGCGGGTGAATTTTCATTTGCCGTTAAGGACAACGATGAAAATGAAATTATTTATGAATGTGCCGATTTAGTCTATCACGTCCTTGTTGCATTGGGACATAAAAATATTTCTCCTGATCGTATTAAACAAGAACTGGCTCGCCGATTTGGGATGAGTGGTATCGCGGAGAAGAACGCTAGGACCAAATGAAAAAACATGTCATCGAGTTTTTACATACATTAAGTCTCTATGACTACCTTCTCTTCGGAGGGATTGTATTCCTATTTTTATTTTTACTCATATTGTCCATACTCTTTCGACACAAACAGACCCTCGCAATCAGCCTCGTTATCTTAGCCTTTATAACTCTACTGGCTGCACCCTTTGGTGGCTATATCACACTGCATGCTCTGATGTATAAACACACCATCACCCTCACTACCGTCAAAGATCTCACGTTTACTGAGGCACTGTTAATTAAAGGGGATATCAACAATACCTCAAGACAAACGTTCAAAGAGTGTACATTGTATGTCGGTATTTCCAAAATATCCCCAATAAAACAGCTCAATAAACTTTACCCTTATTTACCATTTCGCCGACAAACGATTATTATTAAGGGACCTATTGAACCAAAAAACTCCAAAACTTTTAAACTTCTTATACAACCCTTTCATTACACCAAACGCCATAGCGTTACAATTCTAGGACAATGCAGATGACTACTTCTTTTACAATTTGGCACTATTTAGACTTCATTCTAATTGCAATCGCATTGATCTGGGCTATAAATTCTACCCTTAAACAAAAGGCTATTCCACAAAAAGGCTCTTTTATTGCAACTTATAGCGTGATTGCATTCTTGCTGCTCATTCTTTCTGTAGTTGCGATTAATGGGTACACAAAAAAAGTTCTTTTGTTAAATGTTACAAATCACCGTTTTCTTTCCACAGAGTCCATATTTTTTTCGGGGAGCGTGCGTAATGCAGGAAACTATGACGTTGGTGAAGTGGAAATTGAAATCAAGATATTTGACAAAGGGACAAAAAGGCAGGGAAGATCCTCATTTGAATCAACAGCCTTTGAAGACTATTACAATGATGCAGATATTCGGAAACTCTTTGGATACAAAAATAAGGAGCTAAAAGCAACATCCTATACTATTCGCAGAACCGTTGCAAAGGAATTAAAAGCAGGTCACACCAAGTCATTTACCGTATCAATCGATTATCCGTCACACTTTCAAGGCTATATCAACGAAGAACGTCTCATTGTTCATTAGTATTTAAGCCCTATTTCTTTGAGCGCTTGGTTCACCGCTCTAAGTTGTTTATTTTTGTCTCTGCACCATTGTGGCGCTATGAGAGACTCATCATCAATACCTGCACTGATACGCTGAACGCTCACATGAGCTGGCTTTACCTTTAAAGCTTCACTCAACACATCCAAGTATAATTCTTCACTAATAGGAGTGAACTCACCTCTGGCATACTCATTTGCTAAAGCTGTTCGCTTCACAACATACAGCGGATGGTACTTCACAGAGTCAATCCCTAAATCGTATGCAGCATACGCCGTTTGTAGCATCATCTCTCGATCTTCACCGGGTAAACCGAAGATGAGATGCCCACAGACTTTTAGACCATGTTCCTTGGCTTTTAGAATTGCATTTTTTACATTTTGGCTATCATGCCCACGATTAATTTTAAGAAGTGTCTCATCAAAAATAGACTGAATACCAAATTCAATCCATATTTCTGTATGTTTTGAGAGTTCTCTAAGATATGCAAAAGTTTCATCACTGATGCTGTCCGAGCGTGTTCCGATACTAAGCCCAACGACATTATCAAACGTTAACGCTTTTTCATAGAGCGCTTTGAGGGTACTTAGCGGGGCATAGGTATTTGTGAAGCTTTGAAAATAGACCAAATACTTTTGGGTCTCATTTTCCAATGTCAGTTTTTTTGAAAGGGCCTTAAATTGCCATTCAAGCTGTTGCAACTGTTGTTCTAAGTGAGGGTTTTCTAACGAATAAAGATTCAGAAAAAAACCTTTAAGCGGTTTAACTTTATCCAAACTCGGACTAAAAGAGTCGTTCTCACAAAAAGTGCATCCCCCCTTTGCAACAGTACCGTCGATGTTTGGGCAGGTAAATCCGGAGATAGAAACGGGAACTTTAGAAACTTTGGTTCCAAATTTTTCACTCAAATATTGCCCGAATGTAAAAATTTGTTCCCGCATGGTGAGGTCTTAAACGATATATTTGCCGGTAAAACACGCCGTACAATACTTATCATCATCTGCATTTACGCTACGTAGCAAGGCATCATTACTTAAATACGCTAGAGAATCGGCTTCAATAAAACTACAAATTTCTTCATTGGTCATATTTGAAGCGATTAGCTTGTCTTTATCAGGTGTATCAACTCCATAAAAACATGGATCGGTTGTTGGAGGGCTAGAAATACGCATGTGCACTTCGGCAGCCCCTGCTTCTTTTAGCATACGTACAATACGACGACTGGTAGTACCGCGTACAATAGAGTCATCCACGACAATCAATCGCTTCCCGCGTATAAGATCATCAATTGGTGAAAGTTTCATTTTCACTTTCAAATCACGCATCTCTTGAGTAGGCTCAATAAACGTACGCCCAATATAGTGATTACGCATTATCGCCATTTCAAAAGGGATACCGCTTGCTTGTGCATATCCAATAGCTGCAGGAACACCGCCATCAGGAACAGGAACAACCATATCCGCTTCTATAGGCTTAGTAAGTGCAAGTTCCTTACCCATTGCCTTACGCATAGTATAAACGTTTTGATTATATACATTGGAATCAGGGCGGGCAAAATAAACGTATTCGAAAATACAGTGCTTAGGCGTAGGCTCAAATACTTTAATAGATTGTGGGGCTTTACCTTTTTCAAATATGAGCAATTCACCTGGCTCAACATCACGAATAAATTCAGCCCCGATAAGATCAAAAGCACAGGTTTCAGACGCAACGACATAGCCATCACCAACACGCCCAAGACTCAAAGGACGAAAACCGAAACGGTCACGCATCGCAAACATTTTAGAACGACTTAAAAAGACAAGAGAATACGCTCCCTCAATCTTTTGTACCGCATCAATAATACGGTCTGTGAGGTGAAGTTGATCACTTTTAGCAATCAAATGAATCAAATTTTCAGTATCCATAAAAGTTTGGAAAATCGCACCTTTTTTAATGAGCGCATCCCGTACTTCTTTTGCATTGGTCAAATTTCCATTATGAACGATTGCCATCTCACCAAGATCATAACGGGCAAATACAGGCTGAGCGTCTAAAATAGAATCATCACCTGCAGTAGAGTAACGAGTATGTCCGATCGCCATATTTCCCTTGAGAGTATTAAGTTTTTGAGTATCAAAGACTTGTGTTACCAATCCACGATCTTTGATCGTATAAAGCTTTTCACCATCACTTGTACTAATACCTGCCGCTTCTTGTCCACGATGTTGCATCGCATGTAACGAGAAATAGGCTAATTTAGAGGCTTCGGTGTGATCAAATATTCCGATAACTGCACATTTTTCATTTAAACTACGCATCCGTGCTCCTTAGGCCAATTCCAAACAATCTGCGATATTATACAATCCATTCCCTTTTCCAACCAACCATTTCGCTGCACGGATTGCCCCTTTTGAAAAGGTATTGCGGCTTGTTGCCGTATGGTGTAATTCCACAAATTCGCCATCATTATAAAATCCAACCGTATGACGACCAACGATATCACCACCGCGCAGTGCCATCACCGCAATTTCATCACGGCTACGCTCACCGATATTTCCATCACGTCCACTGACACGCACCGCATCCAAATCCAAGTTACGTCCCGCTGCTGCAGAATGCGCCAGTGTCAATGCCGTACCGCTTGGAGCATCTTTTTTATGACGATGATGCTGTTCGACAATTTCAATATCAAAGCCTTCCAGTGTTTTTGCCGCCGTATGTACAAGCTTATTGAGAAGTGCTACGCCCAATGACATATTCGTAGCGTATAAAATCGGCATCGATTCACTCGCCATTTTCAACAAATTCATCTGATGTGCGTCCAAACCTGTTGTTCCAATAACGATTGGCTTAGGATTAGCCATTGCACATTCAAGCAACTGCTGAGTTGCTTCTGGCAGGGAAAAGTCGATAACAATATCGCACCCCTTGAGTAAAGTAGTCATATCATTTGTAACCAAAACAGCCGGATCAATTGAAAAATTTAGCTCATCACGTACATACACTGCACTTAAAGAGATCTCGCTCTCATGATGCAAATCATCAATAATTAATTTTCCGACGCGTCCGCCTGCTCCAAATACACCTACTCTAATCATGGTCATCTCCCGTTCACAATGGTAAAGTCGTATTGTATCGCCTTAGGGTTTAGTGGTGGCTTATCTCATCGACGTATGAAATTGCTTGAAGAGCTGCTACCGCACCATCCCCAGCAGCGCTGACTACTTGTTTTGGCGCGGCAATACGCATATCACCTGTTGCGTATAATCCTGCAACAGATGTCTTCATGCTAATATCCACAATCACTTCGCCAGCAGCATTCATATCACACAAAAAACTCCCATCTTCTTGAATAAGCACTTGATTATTAATATTATTTCCAATAAAAACAAATACCCCTGGTGCATCGATTTGACGAGTGGAACCGTCTTTAAATACAACACGAACTCCGGTTACACCCATGGCATCACCTAGTACTTCTTCAGGAGAAGCATTCAGTACAAGCTCAATATTTGCTGCAGTTTTCACACGTTCAATGGTGCTTGGAGCGGAGCGGAACGTATCACGGCGATGAATCAAATATACTTTTGAGCAAATTTTAGCCAAATATAGCGCTTCTTCTAAAGCTGTATCGCCACCGCCTATAACGGCTACTTCTTTGCCCTTATAGAAAAAGCCATCGCACGTTGCACACGTACTGACACCACGACCAAAGTATTTATCTTCACCAATAAATCCTGCACGCTTAGGAGTAGAACCTGTACCCACGATCACGCTTTTGGCGGTATTAGTGCTTCCATCGGATTTGTGAATAACAAAAGTTCCGTCCTCATTACGGGAAACGCGTGTCACCTCTGACATCTCATGCTTCAGTCCAAAACGCTGGCACTGCTCTGGCCATGGAATCATTAAATCCATTCCACTGAGATTATGTCCTGTAACACCAGGATAGTTCTCTATCTCGGAGCTCATAGTGATTTGACCTCCCGGCATCCCTTTTTCAAACATGATGACATCATCCAATCCGCCACGAGTCGTATATAAACCTGCCGTAAGACCTGCTGGCCCTCCCCCAATAATTGCACAATCCAACATCCCAAACCCTCTGCTTTTTGTTAATCTAATTACACGTATCATACACTTTTGGAGTTAAGCAATACCACAAATGCAATTGACAAAAAATCCTTTTAGAAAACTTTTAGACTAACCGATGGGAATAACAATCAAAAGTTGGTGGATGGGTATTTGATGAGGAATAAAATTGATAAGAATACTTTTTAATATTACTAATGTTTCTATAGAAGCATAAAGATTTGGTATTTACTTTATGCTGCCTTTTTCAATGGTAATTTTATGTGATCTTCAATATTTTTAATGCAATTTTCTAGGTTATAATTGATTTCATCGTCCCAAAATCGTAAAACAGTCCATCCGCTTTTTGTCAAATAATCATTTACCTTATCATCACGGACTTTATTTTTCATGATTTTGTCCGACCAGTATTCGTGGTTTGTTTTAATTTTTTCTACGGTTTCATCAAGTTTTTTTCCATGCCAAAAAGCACTATCACAAAAAATAGCTAATTTATGGGAAGGAAAGGCTATGTCTGGTTTCCCAAAAAGATCTTTTGGACACACGCGATACCTGTAGCCTTTGTTCCAAAGAGCTTTTCTGAGTTTCAGTTCAATCTTAGTATTTTTAGATTTTATTTGAGACATATTATAGCTACGTTTTTCAGGATCAGTCTTATATAGTTCCGTTTGAAAAATTTGATTATTAAATGATTTAACAGCCTTAAATAAAGCATCTGATACGTGCCATATTAATACGGGAGGAACAGCATTACCAATTGCACGATAATTTCTAGTATCAGATCCAGAAAAAATAAAATCATCAGGAAAAGATTGGATTCTAGCGGCTTCCAAAGGCGTAAATCTTCTATATTTATTATTAATATACAATACTGGATCTACACTATTAAGACTAGCCTTTGAAAGATGAGCGCTGATAGTATTGCAAGGAGCATCCAAATTTTGAGCACGACCTTTATTCATCTTGTCTTTGGCTTTTATCATACCTTCAATAGCTTTATCGCTGAAATAATATTTCTCACAGACATCATGTTCATTTAAAACAACTCTTGATAAAGGAATTTTTTCTTTTGGAGTTACTGGTGTTGGAAATTTAAAGTTTTCGAAAGTTTTTTTATCCCGAATTCCAACGATAAAGACACGTTCTCTTTTTTGAGGGATGCCAAAATCAGAAGAATTTAAAAGTGTATACGTCACATGGTATCCTGCATTTCTAAATGATTCTAAAATTAATGGAAAAGCTTGCCCCTGATTAGCAGATAAAATTCCTTTAACATTTTCAGCTATAAACATAGCTGGTTTACGCTCTTTTAAAATACGTACCATTTCGAAAAATAATTGACCTTTAATATCTTTATATCCTAGTCTTGGAGGATTTTGAGCGACTACGGAAAAAGACTGACAAGGAAATCCACCTATTAATATGTGATGAGGGGGAATATCACTGCTATTTACTTTTGTTATGTCTTCTGTATGACATTTATGTTCAAAGTTTTCATTGTAAATTGAGCAAGGGTAAGGATCAAAATCGACAGCATAAACTATTTCAGCAGGATGTTTTGCATATTGTTTATTTAGGTATTCAAACCCTCCTATTAGTCCTAAGTCAAGCCCTCCGCACCCACAAAAGAGTGAAGCAACTTTTAACGGTCCCATATTAATAATTCCTCATATTTACAACATGTATCAGGAGTAAAAGAAACATCCACACCATTTTTTATTGAAATATCAATTTTACTCTCTTTGTATAGACGTACTGGATTTTGCATGACTAATAGTTTTTTGTCCTCTTTGCTCAAAAATAATCGATATACAAAATATCTATCACCATGACTATTTGCTGCATTCCATTCATTATCTGTAAGATGAAATCTATTAAAGTTTATTCTTTTACTACTAATAGTAGTTTTAACTTCAATAAATCGTTTAGTAGCATCTTCTTCTACTGATGAGATATCAAACCCCATAGCCAAGTGAGTAGGGATTATTTTAATAAGGTGTATTAGGTCTCCTCTGTCATGGAGTTTGATACGCATGCATTCATGCCCGTGTATCAAGGATTCTCCCATATCACCAATTTCTTTAGTTGTGATTTCTCCACCAGTTTCAATTTTTTCATGGAATGAGGCAGACACTTCTTTTTTTAGAGCTTCATATTCTTCATCGCTTGTAGCAATCAAAGAAACGACATCTGTTTCAAACATTGCGGAATCAATAGGCT
>JAQTOQ010000102.1 GCA_028713245.1 Sulfuricurvum sp.
TGATGCACGGGTATCATAACAAGAGTGAGGAAACCGATAAAACGATCCAAAATGGCTGGCTTCATACAGGAGATTTGGCGTATATCGATGAAGAGGGTTATATTTTTATCAAAAGCCGCCAAAAAGAACTTTTTAAGACCTCTACGGGGAAGTATATCTCTGCCATTTCTATTGAACATCATCTGACACACAGTAAGTGGGTTGATTATGCTATCATCATTGCTGAGAACAAGCCCTATGTCACCGCACTTATTTTTCTTGATCCACTTATGAGCAGTGTTCCCTTTGCCGATTATGTGAGTGATCAAAAAACGTCGCAGCGAATAGCGCAATTAATTAACCGCGTCAATAAACATTTTAACGCATGGGAGCAAATCCAAAAGTACACTCTTATATCAACCCTGCCAACCATAGAGAATCATATACTTACCCCTTCTATGAAAATTTCACGGAATCGTGTTTACAGTGATTTTAGTACGCAGATAGACGCAATGTATCAATCACACAATCCACAACATAGGGAGAATGAATTATGAAACATGAACGAATCGCTATTATAGATGGGATTCGAACCCCCATTGCCAAGGCAGGAGGTTTGTTAAAAAATATACAAGCTGAAACGTTGGGCGCCCATGTGGTACAAGAACTCGCACTGCGTGTGGGAATCGATTATGACCGATACGATGAGATTATTATCGGTAATGTGTCGCAACCAGTACATGCCGCGAATATCGCTAGAGTTATTGGTTTGAAAGCGGGATTCGGAGAGAGTATTCCAGCCTATACGGTACATCGTAACTGTGCATCAGGGATGGAGTCGATCAGTACGGCTACGGCTAAAATACTCAGCGGTCAGGGTGAGATTTACATGTGCGGCGGTGTAGAGTCGATGAGCAATATCCCACTGCTATTTTCACCTGCATTGACAGCTGTTTTTGAGGGGTTATTTAAGTCTCGCAGTGTGGCAGAAAAACTCAAGAATATCAGCCATCTTCGACCTGCGTTTCTCAAACCGATTATTGGATTGATGCAAGGGTTGACGGATCCTACAAATGGGTTGATGATGGGTTCTACAGCAGAAATTTTGGCACAAGATTTTGGTATCAGTCGCGAGGCACAGGATATTTACGCTTCTATGAGTCATAATAAAGCACAAGCAGCACAAATGGCAGGGATTTTTGCCCAAGAGATTGTCCCTATCGTGTATGACGCATTACGAGGAAAAATGATGATGGATGATGATGGTATCCGTTATGATCAAACACCGGATAAGCTAGCAAAACTTCAGCCTTTCTTTGATCGTAAAAACGGAACAGTAACGGCCGGAAACTCTTCCCAAGTTTCTGATGCTGCAGCGGCAGTGGTCGTCATGAGTGAGAGTAAAGCCAAAGAGTTAGGGTTGGAACCTCTTGGGTATTTGAGTGCCTATGCGTATGCGGGTCTTGACCCCAGCCGTATGGGGCTTGGACCCGTGTATTCTACGGCGAAGATTTTTAAACAAACGGGACTCACGCTCAAAGATATAGAAATTATTGAGATGAATGAAGCATTTGCGGTACAGATACTCGCAAACCTAAAGGCTTTTGCCTCCGTAGCGTATGCTAAACAGCATCTAAATCAGTCAACGGCATTAGGAAGCATCGATGAATCGATTCTCAATATACATGGCGGAGCTATTGCTCTTGGGCATCCGGTTGGGATGACAGGAACGCGTATCGTGATTCATCTTTTAAAAGCACTTCGTCAACAAAATAAAAACCGTGGATTAGCAACACTGTGTATCGGCGGCGGTCAAGGCGCGTCAATGATTTTGGAGGTATCGTAATGAAAACAAATAATTTTACACTCACAGTTGTTGAGGGAATTGCGACACTTGTATTTGACATTCCTGATAGTAAAGTTAATATTTTAAATCATCAGTCCATGGAAGAACTAAATGGGCATTTGGATGCATTAAAAAATAATAAAGAGATTAAGGTACTGCGTTTTGTCAGTGCGAAAAAAGACATCTTTATTGCCGGTGCAGACATAACGGAAATACGCTCTTTGGATGACTGTGATAGAGCCTATGAGATAGTGCGAAGAGGACAGATTATTTTAGAAAAAATCGCGTATCTCCCATTTCCGACAATTGCCGTTATAGACGGTGCATGTTTGGGCGGTGGATTTGAATTAGCACTACGTTGTACGTATCGTGTCGCTACGGAAAACAAAGCAACGAAAATTGGGCTGCCGGAAGTTAATCTCGGGGTAATACCGGGTTTTGGAGGAACACAGACGCTCAAGGCACTTATCGGTCCCTCAAAAGCACTTGAGTTAATTTTGGGAGCCAAATACATCAATGGTGCCAAAGCCCTCAAGCTTGGAATGATTGATGCGTGCGTGCCGCAAGGCTATTTGGATTTTAAACTTGAGGCCTTTACAAAAGCGATTTTGAATCCGGCTACACGAGAAGCAATTCTCAATAAACGCTATAAATTCACAATGGTCGAACGGATGTTCCCATGGCTCATTACGAGTGTTGCCTACAAAACAGTCATGCAAAAAAGCAAGGGCAAGTATCCGGCACTTCTGGCAGTAATTGATATCTTCAAAAAAACCAACGGTATGGAACTAACACGTGCACTGGAATATGAAGCAAACACATTCTCACAAATGGCGGTCACTCCGGAGTCAAAAAATCTGATTTCTGTCTATTTCGCCATTGAAGCCGTAAAAAATGAAAAACCACTTGTAGATAAAGAAGCCCTGTTACCGATACGTTTTACCTCCGTTATCGGTGGTGGAGCGATGGGTGGCGGTATTGTTTGGCTTTTTGCTAAAATGGATTTGTTGGTGCGCCTGTATGCGAGAAGTTTTGATAAAGCGGCTCAAACACTACAGCATGTTGCGCAATCATTTGAATTTTTGAAAAAACGACGCAGTCTCAATTCACGAGAAGTGGATATGAAGCTCTCACTTATTTCCTACGGAACCGATTTGAACTCTTTTGGGCACAGTGATTTGGCGATTGAAGCAATTGTGGAAGACGTCGCAACGAAAAAACAAACCTTCAAAGATCTCGAAGCCGTGATGAGAGACGATGCCATCATCGCGACGAATACATCATCATTATCCATTAATATGTTATGCGAAGATATGAAACATCCTGAACGTTTTGTAGGAATGCACTTCTTTAATCCCGTAGAGCAGATGCCATTAGTGGAGATCATCCCCTCAAAACAAACAAAACTTGAGGTTATTGCTACCATTGTAGCTTTGGCTAAAAAAGCGGGTAAAACACCGATTATCGTCAATGACTGCCCCGGATTTTTGGTAAATCGTATTTTGCTGCCGTATATCAATGAATGTGCAAAAATGCTAGATCAAGGAGAGAGTGTTGAACGTATCGATGCTCTTATCGAGAACTTTGGGATGCCAATGGGCCCGTTTATTTTAGCCGACACAGTAGGACTGGATGTTGGGTACAAAGTAGCAAGCGTATTAAGTCAAGGATACGGTGAGCGTATGGAAGTCTCAAAATTGCTTGATCGTGCGTACAATGAACTTCATTTATTGGGTAAAAAAGCCAATAAAGGATTTTACCTCCATGAGGGAAAAAATAAAAAACTTAATCCTGAAATAGAGTTGCTTAAATCTGGAAAAATACGCTTTACGGACGAGGAGATTGTGGATCGTGCACTGCTTGTTATGGTGAATGAAGCGGCCTATTGTCTGTCAGAAGGAATTGTTAAAAATGCACAGCACTTGGACGTTGCGATGATAATGGGAACAGGATTCCCTCCATTTAGAGGGGGATTACTCAAATATGCGGATGCGTATGGTTTGGAAAAAGTCTTGCACAGTCTGTTGCGTTTACGCGATAAACATGGAATGCGTTTTGAACCGGCACCATTGTTGCGAGAATTGGCCCATAAGGGTTCAACTTTCTATAAAGGGATTAGATGAATTATTATCTGTATGCGCTTGCGCTTTTGCTACTTGTTTTATGGTACAACCGTGTTAAATTTATCGTCTGGTCTCCAGTGCTGGCAGTCTTTGTCTATCTGAGCTGTCCTGATAAAGTGGGAGTAACCCTCTATTTGACGATTAATGCGTTGTTGCTTATTAAACCGCTGCGAACCACATTGATTTCAAGGCCTCTTATGAGGCTGATTGATCGATTGAAGTTAATGCCCTCTATCTCTCAAACGGAAAAAATCGCACTGCGTGCAGGTACAATCTGGATGGATGGTGAAATATTCTCTGGTCGTCCTAATTTCAATACGATTTTGACCGATTCATATCCTTCTCTAACAGAAGAGGAGAATGCTTTTTTAAATAAACAAGTAGACGAAGTGTGTCGCATGACCAATGATTATGAAACCACTGAACGTCGTGACCTTTCACCAGCAGTATGGCAGTATCTAAAAGACAACCATTTTCTCGGTATGATTATTCCAAAAGAATACGGCGGTCTTGGATTTTCGGCATTGGGTCATTCAGCAGTGATTCAAAAACTGGCTACCCATTCACAAGCCTTGGCGATTACGACTATGGTTCCCAACTCTCTTGGGCCTGCCGAACTGTTACTGCATTACGGTACCCAAGCACAACGGGATTATTATCTCCCGCGTTTGGCAAACGGTACGGATGTGCCGTGTTTTGCCCTTACTGAACCGCTAGCAGGTTCGGACGCAACCTCGATACGGGCCTATGGAATTGTTTTCCAAGAAAACGGAGAGATAAAAATCCGACTCAATTTTGAGAAACGCTACATCACCCTAGGTGCCATAGCGAGCTTGATCGGTTTGGCGTTTACTCTAAGAGATCCGGATAATATCTTGGGTAAAGGTGGTGATCTTGGAATCACCTGTGCCTTGGTACAATCAAGTCTTGAGGGTGTCATTCAAGGCCGACGCCACAATCCTCTTGGTATACCGTTTGTAAATTCACCGCTCCAAGGCAAAGATGTGGTCATCGGCATCGATGATGTTATCGGCGGCATGGAAGGGATCGGTCAGGGTTGGATGATGCTCATGGAATCACTTGCCGTTGGTCGGGGTATCTCTCTGCCATCGACGTGCACGGGAGGGATTAAACTCAGCACCAAAGTATGCACAGCGTATGCAACGGTACGTGAGCAGTTTGGGACGAGTATCGGTAATTTCGAGGGAATTGAGTCTGTTATGGGGCACATGGCCGCGATGACCTACATGATCGATGCTGCACGTATTTTTACGATCGGTGCAATTGATGAGGGTAAAAAACCTTCGGTTATCAATGCCGTGATGAAATACCACTCTACTGAGCTGTTTCGTAAAACGATCAACGATGCGATGGACATCGTAGGCGGTGCAGGGATCAGTTTGGGTGAGCGTAATCTTATCGGTCATGCTTATATGGGAGCACCGATTGCCATCACCGTTGAGGGTGCTAACATCATGACACGTACGTTGATCCAGTTCGGTCAAGGGGTGATTCGATGTCATCCGTTTGCGTACAAAGAGATTGAAGCACTGGGTGCGCATAATGCCAGAGAATTTGACGCGAACTTTTTTGCCCATATCGGATTTGCCTTGGGCAATATGGTACGTATGACCTTATTAAGCATCACAAGAGGGTATATTTATCTTCCAAAATCAAGCGGTGTCGCACGTAATTATGAGCGTAAGTTGATGTGGACATCGGCAACGTTCTCGTTCATGACGGATATGATTATGGGAATGTTTGGGGGAACGCTCAAGCAGCGTGAGATGATCTCTGCACGGTTTGGAGATGTTATGTCGTACAGCTATTTACTCATGGCAACCATGCGCCGCTACAAAGAGGAAGGATATTCCAAGGAGAGTGAAATCTTCATGAGTTACGTGGGGGATTTTGCACTCACAAATATTCAAAAAGCGTTTGACGATATTGCACACAATCTCTTTGGCAGTTTCTTATTTGCACCGTTGCGTTTCTATATGCGTTTAAATCGTATGGGCAAACCTGCTAATGATAAACAGCTTCATACCTTGGCTACCATCATTTTAACGCAAGGGAAAATCCGAGATGCCCTGACCAAAGATGTTTTTGTGGGCAAACAGTTGTCACAACTTGAAGAGGCATTTAAACTGCATAACGAGGCAAAACCAATCATTGCAAAAATGAAAAAAGCAATACGTGCCCACGCCTTACCAAAAGCACCGTTTGATATGCTTGTAAACGAAGCGGTACAAAAAGCGGTGATTACAGAGGTTGAGGGTGCTGCATTGAAAAAAGCATACATTCTTAAACATGAAGTCGTTCAAGTTGACAGTTATGATGTAGATACGTTTGTGCGAGATTGATATGACTCCTGGGCAAGAACTGTTACTTAAAAAAATCTCTTTTGGGTCCACACATCAGCTCATTAAATACGTCAGGCATCTTTTAGATTCGAGCCTGACGATAAGCATTCATCCTGATTTGGATCTTACACGTCCCACGTTGTTTTGTGCGAATCACTTTACGCGTGTTGAAACCTTTTTAATTCCCAGTTTTTTGTATCAAAAGCTCAATATAAAAGTACGATCTTTAGCGGATGCAGGGTTATTCCAGCCAAAACTAAAAGAATATCTGGAATCCTTGGGAACTATTTCTACTAAAGATGTTAACCGTGATACTATTATTATCTCTGATTTGATTAAAGGTCAAAATAATTGGCTCATTTACCCAGAGGGATGTATGCTCAAA
Source organism: Sulfuricurvum sp. (assembly GCA_028713245.1). GTDB lineage: Bacteria > Campylobacterota > Campylobacteria > Campylobacterales > Sulfurimonadaceae > Sulfuricurvum. Next base: position 6,697 of record JAQTOQ010000102.1, read on the forward strand.
AACAAAAAGGTGACCGTAAGCGATAAAGAATTTATCATTTATGAGGCTAAAGGGGCACATCCAATTT
>JAQTOQ010000103.1 GCA_028713245.1 Sulfuricurvum sp.
GAAAATAGCCGCTATTTATCGTAATCGTCAGTTGATACTTCCAAACGATCAAAAGATGATTCAACCCAATGATTCGCTAGTATTGGTAGGGGAACCCAATGTACTTAAATCGGTGTATCGTGCCATCAAGCGTGAGTTGGGTCAATTTCCAGCTCCCTTTGGGAGTAAACTCTATGTCTATATTGATATGGCCATTGAAAAACCAAAAATTATACATGAACTGGTACGCCGCAGTGTGTACATCCATAAAAAGCTCAACAAACCATTGCTTATAAAAATAGTAAATCCAGGGAATATTGAGAGTCTGAGACACATAAAGTCGTATATTGATGCGGGTGTTGAATTGGATATTGTTTACGATACGGTTATTGATAATGAGATTATGCTCAAAGACATACGAAAACATCATATAGGTTTGTTCATTGTTTCCCAACGAATGTTTCGCCAAAAATCAATTCGTTTAAGCCTCTATAAAAGTAATGTACCGGTGCTGAAACTAGCCGAACGTTCTTTCTCAACACTCAAAGAATCTGTGGTTATTTTAGGAGAGAAAAATCATGTGGAGCATATCTCTACGACGATTTTTGACGTGGCTTCTCAGCTTGGATTTAATTTGGAATTAATCGACTATGTCATCGAAGATCGAACCAACAATCAACGAGTTATTGAGCATTTCAATAACTTATCCCAAATCTTTTCGAAGTCGATTCATATTATTGAAACCGAAGAAAATCCAATACGGGTTTTAAGAGAAAAAGATAACTTTTTACAGTGTCTTCCGTTTACCGAAAAAATGTTCGAAAATCCATTAAAACGTTTTTTTGCAACCGATTCAGAAGTTTTATACACAAAACTCGACTCTTATCATCAGCTTTTTATCCCTACACAGATCTAAAAAGTCTTAATTTTAAGAGACTTTGAAGTACACTATCTCCTATTAGCAAACTCAATTTTTAGGCTACACATGACGATCAATATTGCCCTTAATCGAACCGTTGACGACTCTTACCCGATTCATATTGGACCTTTAAACGATATCCAATTTGACGGGAAAGTTGCGATTCTAACGAATCCAAAAGTAGCAGGGTTTCATCTGCAAACTCTGTTGTCACGTCTTGCGGCAAAAGAAATTTATATCATTACCATTGCTGATGGTGAACAGTATAAAAATTGGGAGAGTATTGAGTTCATTTTGGATCGTATGTTTGATCATCGGTTGAACCGTAACTCTCTGCTAGTAGCATTTGGTGGAGGGGTGATTGGCGATATGGGCGGTTTTGCCTCAAGCCTGTACAATCGCGGCATTGATTTTATTCAAATACCTACTACGCTTCTCTCTCAAGTTGATGCAAGTGTCGGTGGAAAAACCGGGATCAACAACAAATACGGCAAAAATCTCATCGGGGCGTTTCATCAGCCCAAAGCGGTTCACATTGACCCTTCTTTTTTGAATACGTTGCCCTCCAGAGAGTTCGGGGCAGGGGTCGCTGAAATTGTCAAAATGGCAGTGACGTTTAATCGTGATTTTTTTGAATGGTTGGAGCATAACGATTTGCGCCAGGGGGATAATCTTTTGGTAGCGATTACAAAAGCAGTTGAAACCAAGGCGCGAGTTGTTGAAGCGGATGAAAAAGAGCAGGGACTTCGTGCAGCGCTTAATTACGGTCATACCTTCGGACACGTAATCGAAAACGAAACTCATTATGAGACCTATTTGCATGGAGAGAGTGTCGCAATCGGGATGATGATGGCGAACGATTTGGCCTGCGAATTAGGGCTGATGAGTAGTGAGGAAGTAAAACGTGTACGTGCGTTATTGGCACGTTATGATTTACCATTGACCTATGCAATTGCGGATGTGGAAAAATTTTATCAAGCTTTTTTTCTCGATAAGAAAAGCTCTGATTCCTCTGTTACTTTTATTCTTCCGCGCTCTATTGGTGATGTTGAAATAACCGATACGATTTCTGCTGAGATGGTTAAAAACATCCTAAAACGTTATCAGGGAGAATAAGTATGAAATTGTATTGGACATTTGTTGTCATTCTTTTTATTCTCGTTAGCGGTGCGTATGCTGCAGCCGTAAATGACACTAAATTTATAGAATCAGCTCCAACGAATGAAACAACAATTGAAGATGTTAAGCATGAACTGTCTCAAATTAACAAAGAACTGACAAAAGACAGCAGTATTTGGACCAAAAGCTATAACTCATATATGGCATATCAGGGATCACGTAAAAGCTTACGGGAAGTTCAGCGTCGTATTATAGAGTTACAAGATCGAACTTCAACGACTGAGAGACGTTTGGAAATTGAAGCGCTACAAGCAAAAGAGAAAATTTTAACAGATCAAATCGATCAGTTTAGAGCACAGGGGACTTCCCCGTTTGTAAGCTTATTAAAACCTGATGCAATTGAAAATGCCCCTAAAATTACAAATCCATTTGGGATTATTATAGGATTTTCGTATAGCAAGCGTCTTCATGGGCAATACAAGGATTACGTACTAAAAGCAGAAGAACTTAGAGAGCTGACCGATGTCATGCAACGTCAAGTTACTCTGTATCGACAACTGATGAAGCTGGATAAAAAATCGGATTATGAAGTAGAGCTAGATGCGACATTGTTGCAAATAGAGAAGTTTAAATTAGCCCTTGATACGTTGACTTCCGCGGCCGATGTTTATGGTAAACGTGTTGAATCGATAGAGGCAAAAATAAACAAGGATATTAAAGATCAAGTGTATAAATTACTCAACATCGTCTTTGTAATTCTAGTTTTGTTTTTGATTGCTTTTTTGATTAAACAGGCTGTGAAGCGCTACATCACGGATAACGAACGTTTTTACATGGCAAACAAGATCCTGACATTTGTAACGGTCACATTTATTACATTAGTTGTTTTGTTTAGTTATATGGACAATGTCGACTATTTAGCGACGGTTTTAGGATTTGCATCCGCAGGGCTTGCGATTGCCATGCGTGACTGGTTTATGTCTATTTTAGGGTGGTTTGTGATCGTGTTTGGCGGATCGATTCATGTGGGTGATCGAGTTCGTTTTGTCAAAGAGGGGATGGAGTATGTTGGGGATGTTTTGGATATCTCCTTGATGCGTATCACTGTGATGGAAGATGTGACCTTAATAACCATAAATACTAACCGTCGTGCGGGTCGTATCATTTTTGTTCCTAATAATTATATTTTTACAACGATGATTGCCAATTACTCTCATGCATCGTTCAAAACCGTATGGGATGGGATAGATATTACTATTACGTTTGAATCAAATCACAAAAAAGCGGCGCACATTGCCAAAGAGATTTGCCGTAAATATTCAAAAGGATATACGGAAATCACTCGTAAACAGATTGAAAAACTACGAGATCGTTACAGCTTGAAAAATAGCAACGTCGAACCGCGTGTCTTTACGCTGATTGAGCCAAACGGTATGCGTATCAGTGCGTGGTATTTGACTAATGCGTATGCAACCCTAACCTTGCGCAGTACGATTTCAGGAGATATTGTTGACGCTTTCTTGGCAGAAGAAGATATCGTAATCGCGTACCCTACACAGACATTTTACACAGGTCCTATTGTTAAAAAACCGCAACCTTTAATGGAAGAATCATGATAAAAAAAGTTTATTTCAAAACCTTTGGATGTCGAACCAATGTGTACGATTCGCAGGTGATGATGGGTGCTTTAACGAAATATGAAGTTACTGAAAATGAGAGTGAAGCAGACATCGTAGTAGTTAACTCCTGTACGGTTACCAATGGTGCGGATGTGAGCGTGCGTGGTTATATCAACAGTATTGAAAAACAAGGTAAAAAGCTCTTTTTGACCGGATGTGGAGCGCATACAAAAGGGGAAAGCCTTTTTGATGCCAACAAAGTACACGGGGTCTTCGGTCAGTCTGAGAAAATGAAAATCAATACGCTTCTCTCTCAAGAGAGCCGTTTTTACGAAATCGGAGATCTGAACTACATTGATAATGCTATTGTCGATGACTTTATCGGAAAATCCAGAGCTTTTATCAAAATCCAAGAAGGGTGTAATTTTCGATGTAGCTACTGCATCATTCCTTTTGTTCGGGGTGACTCGCGTAATATGGATGAAACGAAAATATTAGAGCAAGTTTATCGTTTAGCGGGGAACGGTTTTGGTGAATTTGTCCTTACTGGGACGAATGTAGGAAGTTATGGGCAAGGAGAGGGAAAAAACATCGCGGAGTTGATGAAAAAAATGTCCATGATCCGAGGAGTTCGCCGTATCCGAGTAGGAAGTTTGGAACCCATCCAAATCAATGATTCGTTTCGTGAAATCCTGGATGAGCCGTGGTTGGAGCGCCATTTGCACATTGCGATTCAACACAGTTCCAATGCTATGCTCAAAATTATGAACCGTCGTAACCGTTTTGAGAGTGATGTGGAGCTGTTTGATATGCTTCATGAAAAAGGATTTGCATTGGGAACCGATTTTATTGTAGGGCATCCGGGTGAGACCGATGAACTGTGGAAAGAAGCGATGCAAAACGTTGCACAGTTGCATTTGACCCACCTTCACCCTTTTACCTATTCCAAACGTGACGGAACACAAAGTGCCACTATGAAACCTGAAATTAACGGGGCTGTTTCAAGTCTCCGTATGCGTGAGTTAACCGCAATGATCGATGCGAATAACCGTGCATTTCGTCAAAATGTAAAAGTTCCTTTGGATGTTTTGATTGAATCGGAAAATGAGGGAGTATACAGCGGATTGGATCAGTTTTTCAATAAAATCTTGGTTCATTCAAATGAAGATTTATCTGGAAATTGGGTTCAAATCGAAAAATATGAGGTAGCAGATGAACATAACGTGGCCGAATTTTAATCGTAATCAACTTATCCTTCTTGTCTCAGGTGGAATAATCGTTCTTCTGTTGATGTATGCCTTGTTGCGTGACAGTACCGATACGATTTCTCTGGCAGAAGCCGCACATATCATCGAAGCCGGAACAGTTGATCATGCGGTCATGAACGGTGAGTATGTGTATCTTTCTACTCGTGATTATGGTGTTGTCAAAATACAATCGGCTCAATTGCCTCATGAACTTGTAGCGCAGTTAAAAATCGAGCATAAAAGCAGTTATGGATGGATTGTATTTATTCTCATTGTCGGCGGGATAATGGGTGCATTGGGATGGGTGTATCGAAGCCGTTTTACCTTTGAGGGTTCACACGTCGAAGAACCTATTGCAGCCAAGTCCCATGAACCAGAGAGCGTGAGCAATGCATCAGTAGTTCCGGTGAAATCTACTGTCCATTTTAGTGATATTGGAGGGATTAGCGATGTTAAAGAAGAACTCGAAGAGATTATCGATTTCTTGCGCAATCCAAAACGGTATTATAACTTCGGTGCGCGCATGCCGCGTGGTGTTTTACTTGTAGGACCTCCAGGAGTAGGTAAAACGATGATTGCCAAAGCGGTTGCAGCCGAAGCCGATGTCCCCTTTTTCTATCAAAGCGGTGCATCGTTTGTTCATATCTATGTGGGTATGGGAGCGAAGAGAGTTCATGAACTTTTTGCTGCAGCCAAAAAAAATTCCCCCTCTATTATTTTTATCGATGAAATTGACGCGGTAGGTAAAAAGCGTGACGGCGGACGCAACGATGAACGTGAAGGAACGCTTAATCAGCTTCTCACCGAAATGGACGGATTTGAAGATACTGCCGGCATTGTTGTCATTGCTGCGACTAACAATATCGAAGTTATGGACAATGCTTTGTTACGGGCAGGGCGGTTTGACCGTCGTATTTTTGTTGAGCTTCCCACCGCGAGTGAACGCGCTTCCATATTGGAAAAATACCTTCACAATATTCCTAACGAACTCTCTATTAATGAGATAGCTAAAATGACCGTAGGGTTCAACGGTGCCTCACTCGCAGCACTAACTAACGAAGCGGCATTATTGTGTTTGCGCAAGCATGAATTCCAAGTTAAAATGGAGCATTTTTTAGCGGTAAAAGACAAAGTGATGTTTGGGAAGAAAAAGATAGCGATGCTTTCACAGCAGCAGCGTCACTATCAAGCTCGCTACCAAGCAGGTAAAGTATTCGCCGCAACATGGGCTGATTTACCATATGAGAAGATTACTCTTAGCAATGAGTCGATCACTCCTCCAAGCGCCGAGCCGTTGTTAAAACACGAAATAGAATCCCAGATTCGTATCCATCTTGCCGGAATCGCCGCGTGTGATCTTCGTTTTGGGGAACACGCTTCCAATGCGTCTCATGATGTTGCGGCTGTACGTGAATTAGCACATGCCATGATTTATGAATACGGTATGGGGCCTTCACTTATGGCCAATGAAGAGGATTGTACTACTGTGATAAATCGTCTGTACAGCGAGATTAAAACTCTTTTAGAACGCTATAGCAGCAGTGTAGATAAACTTGAGAGTATTTTAAGTGAGTATGAACAGATTTCCAAAGCATTGGCAAAAGAGACCATGAATGACATTTTATAGCGGTTTTTCGCTGATCAATGATCAGCGTTTTTTTGATGCATATTTAGTTGAGAGTGATTATACTGTTGCTGGATTTAGTTACGGTGCAATCAAGGCAGCACGGCATGCGGCAAACTCAACAAGTCGCATTGATACCTTACAGCTTTTTTCCCCTGCTTTTTTTCAGACTGCAAAAGGTTCGTTCAAGAGATTACAGTTTGCCAGTTTTATATCGGTTCCCGTAAATT
>JAQTOQ010000104.1 GCA_028713245.1 Sulfuricurvum sp.
TCCATCTTCATGGTGACCATTGATGCTGCGGCTTTTAGACTTAACCCGCCGCTATCGTAGGTGAGCCCTTTGCCTATAAGAGTGATTACTTTTTTCGGATTGTTTGGTTTATAGGCCAAATGGATTAAACGAGGAGGATTGACAGAGGCACGTCCGACGGCAAGCATGGCATTCATCTTCTCGTCTTCCAATCCGTTTGTATCCAAAATAGTACATTCCAGTGCGTTGCTGCCTGCTAAGCTCTCTGCGGTAACCGCCATGGCTTGCGGCGTCATATCATAAGGAGTTTGATTGACCAAATCTCGTACGAAATTAGTTGCTTTAGAGATGATGAGTGTTTGATGTAAGATGGATTGAAAATGTTCAAAATCGTATTGGCTATTGTAGGCAAAAATTAGGGTTTTCAGTGATGAAGCTTTGGGCTGTGATTTGTATTCTTGAAAGCTGTAGCCACCTAAAATGGCACCTTCGATTACTGCATGAAAATAGGTCTCTTTTGGGACGCATAGTTTTGCACAGGTGTAATTAGTATCCAGGAGTGTTTTAATGACGGATGTCATTGCAATACGATACTCATCATTGGATTCGTTATCTAAACCGCATACGATCAATTTATGTTCATGTAGAAGACAAATTTGCTCACTTTTTCCCTCAAATTTTGCCATAGACAAAAGAGGAACATGTGGATGAGAATCGAGTTGTGCAGGGCTGACAAATTCGATAGTCATGTCCGCAACGATAGAGGATAAGGGTTGGTTATAAAGTTCGACGTTCACGGCGTTTCTCCAATAGATTAGTTTCAATTCGTTTAATAGTGAAGGTAATCGCTCCGAGGGCAAGTACAATAAGCGGTATCGCAAAGTACCAATGGACTTTTATCCATTGTAAAATTTTTAAAATCTCAGCGCCGTAATAGTAAGCGGGGATAATCGTAACAGATGCCCAAAAAAGAGCACTGATAAAATTGATAATTGCGAACTTCTTCCCTGAATATTTGGTGAGTCCTATGGCCATGGGAATGGCGGTGCGCATTCCGATCATGTAGCGTTGGACAAATATAATGGGCCAGCCGTATTTTTTAATTAACAAATGGGCGATTGCAAATTTACGGCGATGGGTGTGCAGTTGCTTTTGAATGTACCTTTTGTTAAAGCGCCCTATGTAAAAATAGATCTGATCACCTACAAAGCCACCAAAGGTTCCAACAAGAAGGGCAAAGGGCAGAAACATATGACCGGTATGTGACATAATCCCTGCCATAATGAGCCCAAGCTCTCCCTCAAGGATTGTCCACGCAAAGAGGACGATATAGCCGTACTCTTTGAGCCACTCTAATAAAAGATGTTCCACGCATAGCCTTAATTAATCAAATTTGAGCAGTTCTTTGGCTTGTATCATGTCTTTGTCCCCACGTCCGGAGATATTGACGATGATGGTTTTTCCTTGGATATTTTCCATCTTTTTGAGATAGGCAACCGCATGAGCCGATTCGAAAGCAGGGATGATTCCCTCAGCACGGCTGAGCCATACAAATGCATCAAGGGCTTCTTGGTCGGTAATGTTGTCGTATCGTACGGTTTCATTTTCTTTGTGAAACGCGTGTTCAGGTCCGATACCCGGATAATCTAAACCGGCAGAAATGGAATGGGCTTCAAGGATTTGACCGTCATCATCTTGAAGTAAATAGCTCATTTGACCGTGAAGAACACCCGGACGACCTTTGAGCAGTGAACAGCCGTGTTTGTCCGTTTCGACTCCTAGACCACCTGCCTCGACACCGATACACTGAACGTCTTTATCTTCAAGGAAATGTTGAAACATCCCAATAGCGTTGGAGCCTCCACCAATACATGCAATGACGTAATCGGGAAGTTTTCCCTCTTTTTCCAAAATCTGAGCACGTGCTTCACAGCCGATGATGGCTTGAAAGTCACGTACCATCATAGGGTAGGGATGAGGACCAGCTACCGTACCGATGATGTAAAAAGTATCACGTGCATGAGTGACCCAATGCCGAATGGCATCGTTCATAGCATCTTTGAGCGTTTTTGATCCGCTTTGTACGGCGTGAACTTTTGCTCCTAGGAGTTTCATACGAAAAACGTTGAGTTCTTGGCGTGCTACGTCTTTGGCGCCCATGAATACTTCACACTCTAATCCTAACAATGCAGCAATCGTAGCGGTAGCAACACCATGCTGTCCTGCTCCTGTTTCTGCTATGACTTTTTTCATTCCTAAGCGTTTTGCCATGAGTCCCTGTGCGATGACATTATTAACTTTGTGCGCACCGGTATGATTCAAATCCTCTCGCTTGAGATAGATTTTTGCCCCTAACTCTTTGGAGAGATTGGTAGCATAGTACAGTGGGCTAGGGCGTCCAACATAATCGGTGAGATAACCATCCACCTCTTTCCAAAAGGTTTCATCAAAACGGATTTCTTCATAGGCTTTTTCGAGCTCTAAGAGGGCTGGCATAAGGGTTTCCGGAACGTAACGTCCTCCGAAAATACCGAAATGTCCATTTTGCGGATCAAATTTGGAAGGGGATGGAATATACATTAATCAACTCCGATAACGGTATAAACAGGAACCACTTCAGAGAGTTTGGTTTGACCGCTTAAAAAATCAAGTCCCATGATAAAGCAGGCTTCAATACAGTGAGCGCCCACTTTGTTGATGAGGCTGGCCGCAGCGAATGCTGTTCCCCCTGTTGCGATCAAATCGTCGATCAACAAAACTTTTGGATTTCCGACATTGGAAAATGCATCAATATGGACTTCTACTTCGTCAACACCGTATTCAAGAGCGTACTTTTCAGACACGGTTGTGTACGGCAGTTTCCCTTTTTTTCGAATGGGAACAAAGCCTACCCCCAGCATCTGTGCTAATGCAGCACCAAAAATAAAGCCACGCGCATCAATCCCGGCAACATGGGTAAGATTATAAGTACTGTAACGCTTATGAAGATGTTTCATCAGGAGGGCATAAGCATCTTTGTTTGACAGTAATGTGGTGATGTCTTTGAAAACAATTCCCGGTTTTGGAAAATCGTGAATATCACGAATGGAGTTTATTAAAACAGCTTTGTCTTGAGCGCTTAATGTCATAAAAATCCTTAATTAAAATTATATAAGTGCGTCAATACGCCCTTCGAGTTCTGCTATTTTATTCTGCAAACGATCGTTGTCAATTCGGCATTTTGAACTGCGCTGTTTTAACGTTTTAACTTCGTTACGTAAATTGTTGAGCTCTTCACTCAAAATGTCAACATTACCCAAGGCCCGTTGCAGTTGAATCTGATATTTTCGGATCAGGATCTCAGCTTCTTTCAGGGTCAATTTCATCATCTCACTTGTGCGCTGTTCTTTGACAGTGATACTGCTAAAATAGAACATTTTAACTAAGAAAAAAATGGCTGCTAATGTAACAACGGTGAGTAATGACCACTCAAATAACATCCATTATCCTTTGATCGCTTCGATTTTTTCTACACGTCCGCAATGGCGACCTTCTTCAAATTTTCCGGCAATCCAGGCATCAAGGATCGATTCAGCAACTCCAAGTCCTACAATACGCTCTCCGAAACATAATACATTTGCATCATTATGCCCACGTGCTACTGTAGCGGTATACGCATCATGGCATAGTGCCGCGCGGATACCGTGAAAACGGTTGGCAGCCATGGACATACCGATACCTGAACCGCAGATGAGAATACCTTGTGAGTTACTGTCTTTTAAGACGTGCTCACATACTTTTACAGCATAATCAGGGTAATCGACTCTTTCTTTGTCAAAAGGTCCCAGATCAATTACTTCATGTCCTTTTTTGCGTAAGAGCTCTACGGTAAAGTTTTTCAGATCAATTCCTGCATGGTCGGTAGCAACGTAAAATTTCATAGTTTCCCTTCTAGTTAAGCAATAGATTGAGTATTGTTGACACTGGCCAGATCAAAAGAGGCATTTTAAGCGGTGTCATTAAGATGAGGATGATAACAATCATTCCATAAGGTTCGGCTTTAGCGAAAAATTCAGCGACTTTAAAAACGCGCAATTTTAGCGCCATATAGGTGACGAAATGGGCGCCGTCAAAGCTAGGAATTGGCAAAAGGTTAAGTACGGCAAGCACTACATTGATTTTAACGAGCGCAATAATCAACAATAATGAAAAAACATAGATCATGCTCTCTGACGCCTGCGGCTCATGCATGGAGGTGAGTATGACTGAAGCTAACGTTGCTAAAAACAGGTTGTAAACAATTCCCGCTAAACTAACCTGCATCGCGGCATTGTATCCGCCATTACGGATAACGGTTTGCATATTCACGGGAACCGGTTTCGCCCATCCGAATAAAATACCGCTTGAAGCACCCAAAAGCATTGGTAGAAAATAGGTCATCAGCGGCACTAGAACTGATCCGATGGGATCAATATGAACAAGCGGATTAACACTCAAACGACCATTGTTTTTAGCCGTCGTATCTCCATATTTAAAAGCAACCCATCCGTGCATAATCTCATGACCGATGATGGCGATGAGAAGGGCAATAATAGAGGCTGCTATACCTAAAAGATCAATAAAGTTCATTATCTTTTGCATCTTCTATGATACGCTGTTTAACAGCACGATCAAGTATGGATTTTTGTTCCAGATCATACGGTGTTTTACCGATACGATCCCAGCGAACTTCATATTTATCATCGATGCTGAAATAGACAAACCATGGTGTTCCCTCCACTAAACCATATGGTACGGCTCCCCAAAAACGGCTGTCGTTGGAGTGATCACGGTTATCACCCATCATGAAATACTGCCCCTCAGGTACAATAATGTTATTGGTATTGAAAATTTCGGCAGGATAAACACCGTTATCAACAATATGATCATCGTGGTGAATTCCAGGGTGCTCGAGCGTATAAGGGTCTTTAACCCACAGTTTACCGTCAATATTTTTTAACGTATAGTTGACAAACATTTTTTTAGCGTAATCATTGCCTTCTCGTGGGTGTAGATACAAGACTTTATCCAAAACAAACAGCTCATCACCAGGAAGGGCGACACAGCGTTTGACATAGTGCAATTTTACATCATTTGGATAACGGAAAATAACGATATCGCCACGTTTTGGTTCATCACCATGATAAATATGTCCATCGGTTCCTGGAATAAGAGGAATTTCAAGAAATGGAAGGTGCGGGGTAGGAATTCCATAGGCAAACTTTTTGGCAAAAAGGTGATCACCGATCAAAAGCGAATCTTTCATAGAGCCGCTAGGAATGCGGAACGCTTGTGCAATAAAAAAGATAACAAATAAAACGATGATGATAGTCCCTGTCCAACTATTGGAAAAATGGTAAGTTTTGACGAGACTGTCGAGGATTTTTTTCTTCATAAATGATTCTCTTTTGTGTGATTTTGTGCGGCTTTTAGCGTGTTTGACAATAGCATTGCGATGGTCATAGGGCCCACGCCTCCCGGTACGGGTGTAATATAAGATGTTTTAGGAGCAACGGCGTCGTAATCAACGTCACCCACTAGGCGTCCGTCGCTGGCGCGGTTAATTCCGATGTCAACGACGACACAACCTTCTTTGACCATGTCTTCTTTAATAAGATTAATAACACCTGCCCCTACGAGGAGAATGTCTGCTTGGAGAGTGTGACCTTTGAGGTCTTTTGTGTGAATATGTGTAATGGTCACCGTAGCATGTGCATTAAGGAGCAATGCAGCCATCGGTTTTCCGACGATATTGGACGCACCGACAATCACGGCATCTTTGCCTTTGGGATTGATATTGTATTCATTGAGCAGATGCATGACGCCAAGTGGGGTGCAGGGTACAAATCCATCAAGCCCGGTAGCAAGACGACCAACGTTGTAAGGATGGAAACCATCGACGTCTTTGTTGGGCGCGACTACTTCGAGGATTTTGGTGGTATCGATGTGACTTGGTAATGGAAGCTGGATCAAGATACCATCAATGTTCGGATTATCGTTCATCATCTGGATCGTTTTGATGATGGCATCTTGAGAAATATCATCGGGCATTTCGTGTGTTATGGAATAAAATCCTGCACGATCACATGCTTTTTTCTTCATACCAACATACGCTTGGCTGGCAGGATCGTTACCGACCAATATTACAGCCAATCCGGGAATATTTCCTGTACGATTTTTGAGCTCTTTTGCCTCTCGCGCAACATTTTCTTCGATTCTTTTGGCGAGGGATTTACCGTCTAATAGCTGCATTTAGTCACCGTCAAATTGTTTTAGGGTATGATACCGACAAAAGACTAACAAATGGTTAAAGGGATGATGTTGAGAGCACTGCTGGCGTTGATAATGGGGATACAAGTGTATGGTGCTGCCACGTTTATTACCAAAGAAGAATATGCAGCAGGTTTGTATCATAATCCACGAGGTATCGGGTGCCACCTGTGCCACGGTGAGGCAGGGGAGGGGCGTCAGATTGCTGAGTATAAAGATATGGGAGAGAAAAAGGTTTTCGAGGGAACGCCCATCAATAAAATCCCTTTTTCTCTATTTTACCAAAGAGTAAACAGTAAGATCGTTGGGATGCCTCGTTATTATCTTACCGATACCGAGATACAAACCCTCTATTATTATCTCCATCGAGAAGAGTTTAAACGTGCCGCTGCGCAACATC
>JAQTOQ010000105.1 GCA_028713245.1 Sulfuricurvum sp.
ATGGCCGAAAAATTGCTTCCCAATTCTGTTGCCTCTATCATGATCCTTGATTCAAATACAGGGCTCACGCGTGTTATTTCCGCTCCTTCCCTTCCACAAACAGCTCATGATGCGTTCACAGGGCTCAGACCAGGGCGCTGTGGAGGTTCCTGCGGCAATGCCGTGTTACAAAATGAAGCGCAATACGTCGAAGACACTAAAACCGATGCACGCTGGAATGATATACGACAAATCGCCCATGATTTCAATCTCTGTTCATGCTGGTCGATGCCTATACAAAATTCCAAAAAGCAAGCGATAGGGAGTTTTGCCTTTGGCTCGTTTGAACATCGTTCGCCCTCATATTTTCATAAACGATTACTTGAAAGCTGTGCCTTTATTGTCAAATTAGTTTTTAAACGGTCGGAATATGTACATCAACTGTTCGAGAGCCAAAAGCAGTTATCCCTTTTTGGAACCGCTATGAAGAATTCTTCTGATGGAATGATCATTACTGACCATGATAACAATATTATTCATGTTAATGAGGCCTTCTTGAAGATATTTGGGTATGACCGTGAAGATCAAGTTTTGGGACAAAATCCTCGGGTTCTTGCATCAGGAAAACATGACACACTCTTCTACCAAAATATGTGGAATGCAATAAATTGTGAAAAACATTGGAGCGGGGAAATCTGGAACAAACGGGCAGATGGCGAGATTTTTCCTGAGTGGGTGAGTATCAGTACTGTTGTAGACGATGAACAAGGAGTCCAGAATTATTTAGCCGTGTTTACCGACTTGAGCGAACTGTATCACGCTCAGCAAAAACTCGAATATTTGGCATTTTATGACCAGCTCACCGGCTTGCCCAATCGCCAAAAAATCATTCTTGATATGAATGAAAAATTCTATTCAGCTTGTGCTATTTTTAATATCGATGATTTTAAAGAGATCAATGATTTTTTTGGCATAACCGCCGGTGATGATATTTTATCTCAAGTGGCCAAGTGGTTTCCATACCGTCTTGGAGGTGATGAGTTTGCCATCGTATTTTATGACGATATCCCTATAGATATAATATTGTCTCGTATTAGCGCACTAATGGCGTTATTGGAAGAGAATGTGTTTACCATAGGAGATGAAACGATTAATCTACGTATGACCGTGGGCGTTGCAATCGGTGAAAAAGATTTACTTACCCGCGCCGATATCGCATTGCACACCGCCAAAGAGAAAAAAATTCCAATTTCTATTTATGAAGAGCAAAAAAACGTCGAAGAAAAATATCGAAATAATATCGCCATGGCCTCCTCCATACGCCAAGCGCTAAGTGACAAACGAATCATCTGCTATTACCAGCCTATCGTAAACCTTTTAACAGGCAAAACAGACAAATATGAAACATTAGTGCGAATGGTAGATAAAGAAGGCAGCATCGTTCCTCCAATGGAGTTTTTATCCATTGCCAAAAAAACCAAAATATACCCCAAAATTACCCGCGAAGTAATACATCAAGCGTGTACCCTGTTTGCAACAAGAAGCGAAGAATTTTCGATCAATCTCTCCGACAGCGATATACGGGATAGTCATACGGTTGAGGAAATTATCAGCACCATTACCAAAACAGCTACCGCATCGCGTATTGTTTTTGAAATATTGGAATCAGAGGGGATTGAGAACTATGAAGAAGTAGCTCAATTCATCACAAAAGTAAAAGCATTAGGGGCAAAAATAGCCATTGATGACTTCGGTACTGGCTACTCCAATTTCGAAAACATCCTCAAACTCAATGTTGATTATATCAAAATCGACGGCTCCCTAATACAAGGTATCACGACCAATAACCGTCATAATATTATCGTTGAAACCATCGTCGACTTTGCTAAAAAAATCGGAGCCAAAACGACCGCAGAGTATGTCAGTGACGAAGCCATCTACGATGCCGTCATTAAACACGGTATTGACTATTCCCAAGGCTATTATACAGGCAAGCCAGCGCCATTGATATAAGGATAAAAAGAATGGAAGATTTGACCAAAAGCACCACCAATGTCGTCTTGCTGGTTGCTATTTTAGTATTTATGTTTTTTATATTAAAGTCAAAAAAAGACCCTTTACAGTAATGAGACAGGGGCAATAGCAGACCCTTGTAAACGATCAATACCGTGCTCGGAAAAATGCACTATTTCTTCGCTGTCTTCAACGGCTATGGCAATCATCGAAATGCCCAAGCTTGTTACCACATTCATCAAACTTTCACGTGCTTCTCCGCTTTGACGATCTCCTAAAATGTCTTTCAAATAGGCGCTGTTTGATTTAACGTAATCAGGGCGTATAATTTGCAGATATGCTGCTCCGCTAGCCGGTAATACAAAATGATCAATTCCAAATTGATACCCAAAACTTTTAACCATCATGCAAATACTACGGACGGCCTCGAGATCATGCAATGCGATTATGTTGCTTACTTCAAACCACAATACAGTTTTATGAGCGCGATGAAATATTTCAAGCTGCCCTTTTAGCCATTCTGCATTATCGTATTTCTTGACAAAATCAGCGCTCAAGTTAAGCGCTGCCGATGTCCTAATCGAACCATTGGATAATCTTTCAAGAACTTTTTCAATCATATAGCGATCAAACACATCTACAATCCCAAGATTAGTCGCCATCGGGATAAAGAAACTGGCATTATGCACAGTCCCCTCTTTGTCTTTATAACGTAAAAAAATCTCTTCATGTAAGATTTTTTGTTGACCATCGTACAGTTGGATAACAGGCTGTGAGGCCAAAAGAATCCGTGATTCTTCCAGACTACACATAAGCTCATGACGCCACTCTTCACGCCCCAAGATCATCCCTTCATCACATTCCGAACATAACTTCACCGTGAAGTTTTCCTCCATTTTAGCCTGTGTCACGACATGGTCGGCACGTGAAAAAAGCGATTTAGCGTTATCATAATCTCCGTATTTTCCAATAGCACATCCCAGTGTCACATCATCGCCAATTCCCTCATCACTGTTCTTAACCATCAATTGCATCTCGTCCATCACTATGGATAAGCGATCGTGAATCTCATTGGTTTCTACATTGGGAACAACAGCAAAAAAGTCACTTTCATTGAGTCGTGCAATCAGCGTCATCGGGTGTTTTTCAAACGTTTGGTTAAAAATTTTCGCAAAGTAGGTAATCACCTTCATATACTGTTCATATCCATGCTCTTTTTTTAACCGATCTATATCATCAAAACTGAACATCACATACGTCCCAGATGAGAGGGCAAGACAATCCGGAAGCGTCGCCACCAAATAGCGGCGATTGTGCAGCTTGGTCTCGGAATCTATGTACAAAAGCTCATGATAGCGGCGAAGCGTCTCATTTTCACGATCGAAAATGTCTTTAACCTTGGCTACCATTGCATTCATGGCAACAGTAACGGAACGAAATTCCGTCGTAAAGGGTATTTTATCCTCGAAAATAAACTGATTATCAATAATGGCATGAGCCTGAGCACGGATTCGCTTCAGCGATTGTAAACTTACCGATAAAATCAGATACAACACGCCAAAAACAACCGCTCCAATTCCCACAAATGTTTTTAGCAAATCCATAAATGTGAGGTAAAGCTGACGGTAAGCATTTCCTGTGTGGCCACTTACCTCCAGCGATCCAAAACGCGACCAGCCCATCATGATATCCGTAGAGGCATTCGCATTATGTATTACAACATTATCAATAAACCATTGCGGGACATCATGAACTTTCAGATCTGTTTTTCGTTCATAAAGAATTTTTCCATCCAAATCTTTTAGAACGATACGCTCATAATAGCCACTGTCAAAGATCGCATTAATCATCGTATCCATCGTTGATGTATCGTTTGGATCGGCTACTTTTGAAAGTGAAAGGCCCAGAGAATGAGCCGTGTTTTTTGCATCTGTGTAGAGCTGATTTTGGATAAATTCAGAAGCTGTTTTAAAATTTAACACCATAACTGATGTTAAAATAATGGCTAAAAAGAGCGTTAGCATAATGGCAAGCTGTTTAAATAAACTCATGACTAATCCTTTTTCTGTGTAATGATTAATTCGTCCCATGGACGCGTCTGACGGGCGGCCGCCGGTACCATTTTTCCGATTTGCGCCTGCTTGGCATTAAACAGTTCATCCCCTTTGAAACTGTAAATCGGAACCAAATCATCGCGTACGGATGCGGGGAGAATTTTATAGTTGTAGTTATCCATGACGAGAGGTACCGATTTAGGGGTTTCATAATAGGTTAGAACCATGTGCGCTGTTTTATAGCGCAGCGATTTGGCATAGGTCATATAGAGCTTCGATGTAGGGACGCCCAGCTCTTTGAGGGTAAAATATTTGGCGATAACATAATCTTCACAATCAGCCTTGTCCCTGCCAATAAATTCCAACCGCGTCGCCCAATAATCACTTACGCCCCACGTTACCTTATCCGGAGAGTAGGGAGTCTGATTGAAAAAATCGTTCACTTTTTCCATTTTTCCCATATCATCAAGATCCCTAGCCTCATTCATCATCTGCACCAGGGCAAATGCACGCCGCTTGGCAAATACACCGTACTCTTTTTCGATTTTATCGATGAAAATCTTGGCAATAAAAAATTCGGGGGAGCTGAAGAGTGTGGCGGCAACCGCCGCCAAGAGGAAAAAAATGGTATGCGTCTTTTTCATGCCCTTATTATAATCTGTATTTTATACAATCGGTGCATTATCGACTTGTTCGATTTTCAAGGTAACCGTTGGATCCGTATTTTCAACATTTGCATACATATCAAACGTATCAGAACCTATTGTTACTTCTCCTGTATTTTCGAGAGTTGTTACATCGGTTGTTACACTATCGTCAGTATTGTCCCGTAAAATAGTGAGATCGTTATTTTCATTGGTTATATCAACAACATTGTCCAATGTTATACTGGTCATTTCATGATCACCGCTTTGTGTTAAATCGATTACTTCGATATTGGTGACTGGATTATTATCTAAGGTGCTGAAATCGATTCCTTCATCTTCGGACAATACCAATATATCGATTCCCGCCGCGCCTCCATCAATCAGCACAGAGTCACTCACTCTGGCGGCCAGGACATCACTGTCAGTATAGGTGCCGAAATCTTCGAGTGTAACTTGCGCTGATGAAGTATCAACATTAACCGAGTATTCATTTGTCTCAACGGTAGTTATACTTTCACTACCATCACTTAATGGATGATCTGCTGGCAGATATTGGGCATCCGTATCATGGACAAGCGCTGTTGTTGTAACCGTAGACTCTGTAACACTTACCGCCGCACTTGTTTCACCGCTGTCGATCGATGTCAACACCCCGTCATTGTTGGCGTCAAACGTGATATGAAAATCGGTTGTGACAGGATCACTATCACCATCTACTCCTGAAAACGTTAATGGAATCGTGAAATCATACAGGGATTCGGTCGTCGTTGTCGTCGTCGTTGTCGTCGTCGTCGGAACATTTACATCATAAGTATAATTGGCCGTAATCCCTTGATTGATCAAAATTCCATAACCATCACCCGTATTTACCGTAAATTTTACCGTATCAAAACTTTCTCCAATAGGCGATGTTACGCTATCCGATACCAACCAGGATTCATCACTACTCGCTCCACTACCCGTACCATCGATCGTGTCAGTACCGATAGGAGTTGTGCCGTTAAACAACTCTGCCTGAGCGATCTCACCCTCTTGTTTAACGTTTCCATCATGGTCATAAGTTGTTCCATCGAGAGAATCAGTAACAACACCGATACTGGTGATTTTTACTCCAGCAGTATCAGACGATATATTTAACGTTAATGTTTCCCTGGTATCAATTGAATCACCACCATCGACTCCAATGCGCTGATTAGAATAATTGACCGTGTCATGCCCTGGATCCGGAGCATCTCCTGTTGCCGTTAAAGTTAATGTAATATTAGTACTCGGATCTTTGGCTGTTAACACCAATTGATCCTCATTACCGCCGCCCTGCTTGTCTGCTGGCAATGTAAAAGTTACCGAATCAGTTGCGGAACCTGTCACTGATCCATTAACGGAACCGCCTGTTTCCACTACCGTTTCGGTAACAATGTGCGCATCGACAGTACCAACCATCGTCGTAATATAGCCTGTCCCCTCTGTATTCACTGCTACCGTAAAGACAGTCTCTTCCGTCCCCTCTTTCACCGCAGCAATAGTACCGTCCTCAAGCGTCATATAAACGAGCTTATCACCTCCAGAGGTTACGACAAATGTATCCCCATTACTAGCAATACCCATTACGTAATTCGTATCTCCCTCTACCAATGGTGTAGTAATCGATCCTTCTTTATAGCCATCAGCACCCCAGTTGATTCCTAGTGAGGCTTCCGCTGCCATCCCTTCCGCATTCGCGATAACGGTATTTTGTGCACCTTCTGCTAGAGGAACAGTGTCTGCATAGCCATCCGTCATAAAATCAGGAGCAGAAATATTCGTACCGTCTGTCGCTGTCGCTGTAGCCGTATACGTTGTCTCCTCCTTAAATTCTTCACCGCTTATATCAACGTTCCATGTACCATCCGTCCCTACTGGAACATTTGTATACGAAGCAA
>JAQTOQ010000106.1 GCA_028713245.1 Sulfuricurvum sp.
CACTTTTTGTGCGGTTAGCAGAGGAATACCTCTGGTTGTAAATCCTCATGAGCCTATCAATATAGCCAATACCGTTAAACATCTCGGACTAAGCCATGTGGTTATTACAAGCTCTACGCGCGATGATTTGAGCGATGGAGGCGCAGAACACTTTTGCAATACCGTTGATGCGATCAAAACGATGGACGGTTCCATAACCGTAGAGCTGCTGATACCGGATATGCAGGAAAATCTTTTAGCGCTTGAGAAGATAGCTCATAGCGGCGCAGAAATCATCGGGCACAACCTCGAGACGGTACCGCGGCTGTATCATGTACGCAACGGTTCCAACTATGAACGATCATTGAGCGTGTTAAGTAAGCTCAGCACTTTCAATCCGGATATCAAAACTAAAAGCGGCATCATGCTGGGATTTGGCAAACACGATGATGAACTTCTAAGTCTTATGCAGGATTTGTTGGATGTGAATTGTAAGTATCTAAGTATCGGGCAGTACCTCTCACCCTCATCCAGACATGAAACTGTGGTCGAATATGTGGAGCCAAAGCGGTTTGAGTATCTCCGTAACTGTGGTTTGGAGATGGGATTCAAGTATATCAAAAGCTCGCCTTATACGCGCAGCAGCTATATGGCACATAAATATTTGGAGACAGAATGAAACATTTTGATGCAGTCGTAATCGGTGCAGGACCGGGGGGATATGAAGCAGCTATCCAGTTGGGAAAAGCAGGAGTAAAAACACTTCTAATCGATAGATCAAAAGAACGTATCGGTGGCACATGTCTCAATGAAGGATGTATCTCTACGAAAAACTATTTGGAGAGTGCATGGTATGCAGCAAAAGCTCCCTATTTTAAAGAGTGCGGATTGGACGTGTCAATCAACGATTTTGATTTGGCACGTTTGAGAGAAAAAACTGTTTCCTTAAAAAATGAGCTTCGTTCCGGGGTTGTCTGGCAACTTGATCAAGCCGGAGTTGAAATGATGTACGGGTCCGCATCTTTTGTGGATGCGCATACGTTGGAGGTCTCAGGTGAGGCTATCTCATTTGATAAATGCATTATTGCAACAGGTGCCAAAGTGAGAGAAAATCCGATTTTGCCTTTGGATGGGAAGCATATTGTGTCAAGCAGTGATCTTTTTGAGCTTGATACTCTTCCAAAATCCATTGCCATTGTAGGGGGTGGAGCTATTGGCTGTGAGTTTGCAACATTTTTTAGCGCTTTTGAAGTGGAAGTGACGTTGATTGCCCGTGGGACACAATTGTTAAGTGGGGAAGATGAGGATGTAGCCAAAGCACTGTTAAGAGCTTTTAAAAAAAGTGGTATCAAGGTTATGACATCCTCTGCTATTCAAAAGGTAAAAGTGACAAGCCAGGGTGTTGAATTGGATGTGGTAGGGGAGATTGAGGAAAAAATCAAATGTGAGCTAGTCCTTTGTGCCATTGGCAGAGACCCAAATACCGAGGAGCTCCGCTTGGAAAATGCAAATGTCCAACGTAATGAGAAGGGATTTGTTACGATCACTGAAGCATTCCGAACAACACAAAAACATATTTATGCCATCGGAGACTGTATCGATACCCCTGCATATGCACATACAGCATATGCCGAAGCCAAAATCGCCGCTGCCAATATCATAAACGAGAGTGATACTATCAATACTCACATAACTCCATCTACAATTTTTACCAATCCGCAAATCGCGAGCTGCGGTTTAAGAGAAAAAGAGGCAAAGGAGCAGGGGATAGCCATCGAAGTAAAAAAAGCCTTTTTAAAAATAAACGCAAAAGCCAAGATAAATGGAGATGATTCTGGATTTGTTAAGATTCTACTCTGTCCTCAGAGGGATATAATATTGGGAGCATCTATTATCGGAGTTGAAGCCACGGAAGTTATACATGAATTTGTGATAGCTGTTGAAAAAAAACTCACGGCCAGTGAGCTTACAGCCATGATCCACGTTCACCCGAGTGTTTCGGAAATTATTCGGTATCTTTAATAAGGAGGTTTAATATGACCCGGTTACCGTATCTCAACATTGCCAAAGAAGCTATCGCCTCTAAATTTGACGGTTCTGACATTAATAAATATACCTATTTAAATCAATATCCAGCATTGGGGGTTAATAAAGCAACCTTTGTGACACTGACATTGCATGGGCAGTTGCGCGGATGTATCGGTTCTTTGAACGCGCATCGTCCTCTTATCGATGATTTGATTTCAAATGCACAATCAGCCGCTTTTCGTGATCCGCGTTTTTTACCGCTGACACCTGCAGAATTTCAAAACGTAACGATTGAAGTGTCACTTTTGAGTGAACCGCTTTTGCTTCAGTATTCCGATACAGCGGATCTAAAATCTAAAATACGTATCAATGAGGATGGGGTCATTTTAAAACATGGTAATAATCAGGCCACATTTTTGCCCCAAGTCTGGGAAGAGTTAAATGATTTTGAGAGTTTTTTTGCCCATTTGGGGTTGAAAGCAGGGCTTGGAAGCGACCCATTGCAATACCATCCAGAAATCTATACGTACCAAGTCGAAAAAATAAAGGATTGAACTCCTTGTTTTTTTCGTTATTATTACAAAAAGACTAAATAAGGTTTATGATGAGTGCTCCCCAAACGATCTATTTTAACGATTACCAGCCTAGCGATTACACCATTGGGACGTGTCAGCTTGAATTCATCATCGAAAACAGCTCGACACGTGTGGACAATGTTATGGAGATTAAACGTCAAAATCCGCACGCCAAAGAGATACGGCTAAACGGAGAGATGCAGGACCTTGAGTTGCTGTGGGTGAATGATACGCTGTACGATGAGAGCATGTACACACTTGAATCTGATGCTCTAACAATTCCCATGGATATGGATGAAGCACGTATTCGGGTGATAACCCGTATCTATCCGGATGAGAATACAGCATTAGAGGGACTGTACCGTTCAGGGGGTATTTGGTGTACGCAAAACGAGCCCGAGGGGTTTCGTCGTATTACCTATTTTTTAGATCGTCCTGATGTCATGACGCGCTTTACGACGAAGATCATCGCCTCTGCCCAAGATTGTCCTGTAATTTTGAGTAACGGTAATCTAGCCGGTACGGCAACGCTGGAAAATGGCAAACACATCGCAGTATGGGAAGATCCGATTCCAAAACCGTGTTATCTCTTTGCCTTGGTGGCGGGGGATTTGGGAAGTATCCATGATACGTTTGTCACGATGAGCGGTAAAAAAGTGGCATTGGCGATCTACTGTGACAAGGGCAATGAGAACAAGTGCCACCACGCGATGAGGTCATTGAAAAAATCGATGACGTGGGACGAAGAGGTTTACGGTCGTGAGTATGATCTGGATGTCTATAACATCGTGGCTGTGGACAGTTTTAACATGGGGGCAATGGAAAACAAGGGGCTTAATATCTTTAACTCCCACTATGTCCTTGCGGATGAAGAGTGTGCTACGGATATGGATTTTATGGGGATTGAGAGCGTTATTGCCCATGAGTATTTTCACAACTGGACAGGAAACCGTATCACATGCCGTAACTGGTTTGAGCTCACCCTCAAAGAGGGGTTGACTGTTTTTAGAGATCAATCTTTTAGTGCGGATATGAATTCGCAGCTCATACAGCGTCTGGATGATGTCCGATCACTTCGCGAGCGTCAGTATGTTGAGGATGCAGGTCCCACAGCACATTCGATCAAACCCGATCACTACATTGAAATTAACAATTTCTACACGGCAACAGTCTATGAAAAGGGGGCTGAAGTTATACGGATGCTTCATACGCTCTTGTGCAAAGATGGGTTCCGCCGTGCAACGGACCGCTATTTTGAAAACTTTGACGGACAGGCTGTCGGAACTGAAGAGTTTTTATGGGCGATGCAGCAAGACAGCCCGATTGATTTAGCGCAATTCAAGCGATGGTATTGCCAAGAGCGTACGCCGACGTTGGCAATAAGCAGTAACTACGATGCTCCAACACAGACTTTAACGTTAAAGATCACACAGCATATTCCTAAAAATACCCATAATGAAGAGCAGCTTCCTTATGCGATGCCTTTTGGGTTGGGCTTGTTGGACTCCAACGGCAGGGAATTTGAACTCAAGAGCAACAACGCAACGATACTGCGAGAGGGTATAGTGTGGATTGATGGTCAAGTAAACGAACTGGTGTTTGAGAATATCACCGAATTACCAAAGCTCTCTTTGAACCGCAACTTCAGTGCTCCAGTGCGTATCGAATGCGATGAGATTGACTATTCCTTTTTGATGGCGCACGATACGGATGGGTTTGTCCGTTATGAAGCGGCGCAGCAGTTTGCTATTTCCACACTGCAAGCTATGATGGACGGACAAGAGGTGAGCGTTGCCTATTTGAGCGCTTATGGAAAAATACTTGAAGATGTCAGCATAGAAGCGATGTACAAAGCACAGCTTTTGGAATTGCCGACCATTTCGATGATGATGCAATTTCAAGAGATCATCGATGTCGAATCTATCCATGAGGCATTGGAAAAACTCAAACGGTTGATCGCACTACGTTTTACGGCAATCATTGCCAAAGAAGTTCAATCCCTTTATGAACCAACCAACAGTTCTATTGATGCGGTAAGCATGGGGAAGAGGGCATTAAGAAATAGGTTGATGGCTTTGTGGATGAGTTTAGGGGATGAGGAGTGTGCGTCGTTGTGCAAACACTATTATGATGAATCGACCAGTATGACCGATCGTTTGGCGATGCTGGATTTACTCGAAAACTATGCCCCTCATTTGGCAAAACCTGCATTTGCAAATTTCTATGAGCGTCACAGTGACAATACCTTGGTAATGAACAAATATTTTACGCTTCTGGCATCGTGTCGCCGTGAGGGGACATTGGAGCGTGTCATTGCACTGCAAGAGGACAAAGCGTTTGATGAAAAAGTCCCTAATCTAGTACGTGCCCTTATCGGATCGTTTGCCCGCAATCTCGTTGCATTTCATGAAATCAGCGGAAGCGGATACGATTTTATTGCCGATAAAATCATAGAAATTGATGGGTTCAATCCACAGATCGCATCGGGACTCGCGGGTGCATTTAAAAGTTATGAAAAACTTTCGCCGATTCAAAAAGAAAAAATGGGGAGGGCATTGGAACGGATTAAAGATCATCCAAACCTTTCCAATAATGTCAACGAAATCGTTAATAAAATTTTAAATAATTGACTTGATGATGACTATCCCTCATTTTTCAGTATTACAGTTAGCGGTTGCGCAGCTCGTATCGGCAAAAGAAGAGATTTTAGGTGAATGGACACAGGAGCAATTGTGCACGGATATATTGGGGCGCCATGATGTTGATATGGAGCTTTTTTACGGCTACTATGCCAGTAATATTTTTGACTATTTTATCGGGGTAGTATCGGGAAAAGTTGAGTTAGGGAAATGCCCTGTCATGGCAGAGTTGATAGCCTATTTAAAGAACAAAGAAATTCGTTCGGATGAGCTTTTTATTTTGTGTACCCATCTCAAACGCAGTGTCATCAATGCCACGTACACGCACCAAATACATTCACAGCCACTTTTTGAAGCAATCAGTTACCTGTTTGACCGAAATTTTGCGGGAGTGTTGGAACTGTACACCGATACGATTTATGAAAAAGAGCAAGAAGCGATCGAAGCAGGGCACGCAAAAGAGTATTTTCTCTCCAACATGTCGCATGAGATTCGTACACCGCTAAATGCAATTTTAGGATTCGTAACACTACTCAAAGATGAAGCGATCAGCGAGCGTCATCAACATTACCTTGATATAATCGCCAATAGCGGTGAGAACTTGCTTCACATTATCAATGACATACTCGATTTTTCCAAAATACGCAGCGGCGAGTTTATCATTGCTACGCACGTTTTTAATCTGCATACTGAGATTAGCAATACCTTGGAACTCTTTAACCCAAGTGCCCAGCTAAAAGGGATTACTGTGCGGTGCAGTATGGAAGAGAACCTTCCTCAATACATACTTGCCGATTCATTTAGAATGAAACAGATATTGGGCAATTTTATGAGTAATGCGATCAAATTTAGCTCAAATAACCAAGCGATCGATGTAAAAGTCTCACAAAGCGACTCGATTTTAGCAATAGGGGTTCGCGATTATGGCAATGGAATCGAAATGGAAAATCAAGAACGTATTTTTGACCCCTTTTATCAAGCACTTGAGGGACAAAAAATAAGTTCGGGCGGCAGTGGATTGGGGCTCTCTATTTGTAAACAGTTGGCGGCCCAGATGGGCGGTAATATCACGTTGGAATCCAAGAGTGGCGAGGGAAGCTGTTTTGTGGTGTATTTACCTATAGAATTGACGAACGAGACAAGTCCTGATATGGCGCTTTGTGAGACTGCGTTAAAAGCGTATGAGGGGAAGATTCTTATTGCGGAGGATAACGAAGCCAATCAGGAACTGCTTAAAATGATTTTACATCGCTATGGGTTAGAATGCACGGTGACAAATAATGGATCTGAAGCCTGTAATAAAGCGATTTCAAATAGATATGATTTAATATTAATGGATGAACAAATGCCGTTAATGACGGGGAATGAAGCCACAATTCGTATCC
>JAQTOQ010000107.1 GCA_028713245.1 Sulfuricurvum sp.
ACATCTTGGTTACTCATTGGAAGCATCATGATTATTAAGAGCAAGCCGCTTGGCATACATAAAGCGCTTTTTATAATAACCTTTATCGATATCGTCATATTGAACACGTCTATTTTTATACGACGCATGAATAATCTGACCATCTCCTGCATAAATGGCAACATGAGAAGGTTCATTTTTATAGGTGTGAAAGAACATCAAATCTCCCACTTGTATATCTTTTTTGTCTACGTCCTTACCATAAGATGCTTGTTCAACGGCACTGTGTGGTAATGAAATCCCAAATTGACTGAATACTTGCTGTGTAAAACCGGAACAATCGGTTTGAGATACACCATCAGTCCCAAAGCCGTATGGTGTACCTAAAAGTTTTTTTGCACGTGCCATAACACGTTCCTTTACAGAGTGTATGTTTTCAAATAAAGATTTTTTTTGGTTATCTTCCATTTCGGCAATTACATCCTTGCGCATAACTGGATCTGGACAGCTTAAAGGTACTACATTTTCGAGGGTAACAGGTTTGTTGATGACTAAAAAGGGAAGAGCATCGTTTCCGATATCCGGTCTTTCAACTACCGCTAAAGATTTTATGGATTCGACAGTGGTTATACGTGGCAGGGTAACTTTTGGAGTGATTGGGGCCATAATCCTCTTAAAAGGATTAGGTTCGTCTTGGATTGGATCAATAGTCCGAGTGACTTCACGTTCATATTCCAAAAATAGTGATGGCTCACGCCTCTGGTTCGTATCCGCAAGAAGTGCATTATTAAGAAGTAATAATGATAGAATTAAACACCTTCCACTCATCCATCCTCCTTGTATTATGTACTATTTTACTATGCTTTGCGTTCATTATAGACTAAAAAGCTTTATGATTTATTATAATTCACTTATTTCATAGAGCGTTATGGTACACTACGAATAAAAACAAACAGTTAATGAGGTAAAATGAAGGAAGCAATCGTTCTTCTTAATATGGGGGGACCTAATAATCTACGCGAAGTAGAGATGTTTTTAACTAACATGTTTAATGATCCCGCAATTATTCGTACTAAAAGTAAATTTTTACGACGCCTAATAGCCGGTATCATCACCCTGACACGTACTGAAAAATCACAAGAAATATATCGTAATATTGGCGGAAAATCTCCTATTGTTGATCATACAATGTCATTGGTAGAGAAGCTTCAGTCACAGATTAGTCCAGAGGTTGTTGTCGATTTTGTGATGCGTTACACTCCGCCTATGGCGCAAGAAGTATGTGCAAAACTCAAAGAGCAAGGGGTACAAAAGGTATATTTAATTCCTCTTTATCCACAGTATTCGAGTACTACGACTGCATCTTCTATCGATGATTTCGAGATTACTGCCCGCTCAATCGGATGGTTTCCAATCACTGTAGAAATAAAGCACTTTTTTACAAATTCAACCTACAATGAGTGTTTACTAGCCCTTATCAAAGATGCTTTGGGTGATGATGATTCGCATGAGTTTGAACTTATTTTTTCAGCGCATGGCTTACCACAAAAAATCGTAGAGGAGGGAGATCCGTATCAACGCCAAGTCGCTGCACATGTGGAGATTATGAAAGATATTTTTCACCGTGAGGGAATCTACTTTCGCGGTGTACATTTAGCGTATCAGTCCAAAGTGGGACCTATGAAATGGCTTGAGCCATCATTGGAATCAATGTTACATTCCTTGACAAAGAAGAAAGTGATTATTGTTCCTATCGCATTTACGATTGATAATTCTGAAACGGATTACGAGCTTACAATAGAATATGCAGAAATAGCGCATGAGCTTGGATTTACACAGTATCGTGTAGCACGTTGTCCTAATGATCACCCATTGTTCGTTCAAACACTCAAAGAATTGTTTGAAAAGATGCGATGATGCAGCGTATTGTGATCTTCGATATGGACGGGACGTTGATCGACTCTGCCACGGATATTACGCTCTCCATCAACTATGTTAGAACTCATCACTATGGTTTAAATGATCTAAGCGAGCAATTCGTGGTAGACGCCATTAACGCAAGCGAACGTAATCTAGCGCTTTTATTTTATGAAACAGAAAATTATGATTCACAAGCCAAAGAATTATTTGAAGAACATTACCACACGCAATGTATTCAAAATGTACGTGCTTATAACGGTATTGCTGAAACATTATCCACACTTCATTCGCAAGGGTGCATTTTAGGTGTTGCCACCAATGCTCCAAGTACATTTGCAAAGCGGATGCTCTCTCACTTGCAACTCTCTGATTATTTTACGCATATTATAGGTGCTGACAACGTTCAATTTCCAAAACCACATCCACAGATGCTTGAAATTCATTTGGAATATCATGGCTTTGTTCCTTCACGCGACCGAGCCTGGATGATTGGTGATAATACAAAAGATATGGATGCCGCACGCAATGCTAATATCAGCAGTATCTTTGCAGCTTGGGGATTTAGTGAACATGGAACGGGTGATTACTTGGTCACTGATCCATCACAACTATCGTCTATTATTTTAAAGGAGATGTGTGATGCTACAGATTGATTTGTTGATTGCTATTGCCATGATGTCATTGCTTTTTTTACGTCATATTAATGTATATAAAGATCGTAATAAAATAAATTATACGCCTATTGTTATTGGTATCGGCATGACCATGGGGCTGCTTCATTTTGTCATGATGGGGGACAGTGAGGGGTGGTTACTGGCTCTTCGTGAATCACTACTTACGGTTATTGTTGGTGTAATTTTCTCTGCAATTATGAGTGTTATGAGCCAAACACAGCACGTAGTCAATCAATGTGAAGATAATTTTCGTATTCAAAATATTGATGATGAAGTAGGGACACTTAAAAAACTTTTTAGCACTATTAATGGGCAATTAGGCCAAGTTACACAGATGGAAGACTCTACACAATTACAGCTCAAAAATCTTTTTAAAGAAGAGATTGATGCCCTCAATGTGATCCAAAGCAATCAAAAATTATTTATACAGAAAATTGAATCCATTATGACAAAACAGCAAGCCTCAATGGAGAAATTTGAAGAATTTACCTTTAATGAATTACCAAGTCTGGATAATGTTGTTCATCGACATATTGATTTATTGCGTATTTCGGAACAGGATCATTTCAATCAGCTTAAAAATGCCGCAAAGATTTCTTCTGAGGATAAAAAGACCTACCAAGAAGAGTTGGAGCAAGTTAAAATAATTCTCGAGAAATTAGCTAAATCGCAATCTATGGAAGGTATCATTGGGCATCTTGAGCATGAGTTTACCCGTATTATCCATGATCTCTCACGAAATATACAAACTATAGGTTCAAAGAGCGAGGGAATCGTGACCACACTACTAGAAAACGAAAAAATACTCAAAGGCTCCAGAGAACAAAGTGAACTTATAATGCAGCAAATGGTTCTTTCATCCAATCATATGCGTGAAATGAGCCAAAACAGCAAAGAACTCAATGAATCCATGAAACCGCTTGGGCATTTGTTTAGTTCTGCACAATTACTGCATAAAGAATTTATTCACGCAAAGAGTCAGCTCTCAGAATTGGTAGTGACTCTCGAGGGGTATGAAAAACAAGAACATCGTGAACTGCGTGAGCATCTAGAAAATGTAGCCAATGAAGCAATTGTCCAAATGAAATTATTTACCCAAATGCTAACACAGCCCGATCATCATCACCATGTGTCTGCCAAAGAAGTGGTTGATTTAGCCCATAGGGTTAAACTACATCAAAGCTACACCTCCGAATAATGGATGTTTGGATAAAATATCAAAAAAATATGGAATGATAAATGATTGAATTTTATGAATTTACCGATGAAGAAGGCTTGGAGGCTCGTTGTGAGGTTGACCTTTCTTTATTTGATGATGCCCCGCAAATCGAAAAACCTTATGTATTATGGCTTTTTGTCAAGAACAGCGATCCTCTTGACACTAATTTTGTTGCCTTTCGTACAGACCTCATTGAGACCCTAAAGTCAGAGATTAATGCTCCCTATGCTGGAACCATTGCTCGAGACGGATGGTGTGAGCTCTATTTCTACGCTGCCTCACCAAAGGTGTTTGAGCATTTGGTGGCTCAGACGATGGGACGCCATCAATCCTACCCATATGAGCGTGCGTCTGCGAGAGACAGTAAATGGGAGATGTATCTCGAGCGTATTTATCCAGATCCGTACATGACGTTAACTATCCAAAATCGTCAAACGATAGATGCCCTTTTGGAAGCAGGGGATGATCTGTCGTTAGAGCGTGAAGTGGAACACTATCTTTATTTTCAAACCAAAAGCGCCTTAGAGCGTTTCTTGCAATCTCTAAAGTTTCATGGTTTTGTGCTTAAAGAGTATGTCGAAGATAACGATAGTGATCATACCTACGGTGCGATTGTCATTAAAACGGAGTCCATTACCCGTGAGCAAGTTAAAGAAACTACCTTGATGCTTTATGATGCTGTACTACAAGAGCATGGAAATTATGAGGGATGGAGCACAGTATTAGGGTGAATACCATAGTTCATATATCTTAATATTATACTCATCCAAAGGAAGCTTATGTCTCTCAATAAACCAAAATATACATTGTTCAAAAATACACGTTATGCACTGGAAGGTCTTGTCGAAGTAACACACAATGAACCGTCGTTTCGTTTACAAATCGTTTTATTTGCATGCGGAATGATCACTGCGTATCTATTGCCGATCGCGTATCACTATAAGGCCATTTTAGCTACGTCTCTTTTTGTCCCTGTTATCGCTGAAATCACCAACAGTGCTATTGAGCGGACGGTGGATTTGGTCACGATGGATCATCATGAACTTGCCAAACGTGCCAAAGATGCAGGTGCGGCTTTGGTCTTTGTGTCTCTTGCTATGCTTGCCTTTATTTGGATTTTGACTCTGAGCGCTGCTTATGGGTGTGTAACGCTATCGTAAGAGAGGTTAGACTATAATTGCCCACTATTATTATCATTTGAGGAGTTATTTATGGCAACAGTATTGATTATCGGCGCAGGCGGAGTAGGGCGTGTCGTTGCGCACAAATGTGTCATGAATGGCAGTACATTTGATCGCATCATCCTTGCAAGTCGTACTTTAATGCGCTGTGAAGAGATCCAAAGTGAATTGCCAAAAGGTTCACTCGAAATTGCAACCGTAGATGCAGACAACACCCAAGAGGTAATCGATCTTATAAAACGTGTTAAGGCTGACATTTTAATCAACGTAGCCCTTCCGTATCAAGATTTGACTATTATGGATGCGTGTATTGCAACCAATACACCATATTTGGATACTGCTAACTATGAACATCCCGATGTTGCCAAATTTGAGTATAAGCTCCAATGGGAAAAAGATCAAGCATTTAAAGATGCAGGCATTATGGGATTATTGGGAAGCGGATTTGATCCTGGTGCTACCAACGTCTTTTGTGCGTATGCTCAAAAACACTATTTTGACGAGATTCATACGATAGATATTTTAGACTGTAATGCAGGAGATCATGGTTATGCATTTGCAACCAATTTCAACCCTGAGATCAACTTGCGTGAAGTAAGTGCAAAGGGTCGCTATTGGGAAAATGGCAAGTGGATTGAAACCGAGCCTATGGAAATTATGCAAGTGTGGGATTATCCAGAAGTAGGACCAAAAGATAGCTATCTGTTGTACCACGAAGAGATGGAGTCTCTCGTCAAGCATATCAAGGGACTTAAACGTATCCGTTTCTTCATGACATTTGGTCAAAGTTACCTTACGCATATGAAATGTCTTGAAAATGTAGGTATGTTGGGAATAAAAGAAGTAGAGCATAAGGGGATGAAAATCGTTCCGATGGAATTTTTGAAGACCTTATTGCCTGACCCTGCGTCATTAGGCCCTCGTACAAAGGGTAAAACGAATATCGGAATCGTAGCAGAAGGACTAAAGGACGGTAAAAAGCGTAAAATCTACATCTATCAAATCAAAGACCACGAAGAGTGCTATGCCGAAGTAAAAGCACAAGGTGTATCCTATACGACAGGCGTTCCTGCCGTTATCGGTGCTAAACTGATGGTTGAGGGAAAATGGAGCGGCAAGGGTGTGTTCAACATGGAACAGCTCGATCCCGATTTTTTCATGGAAGAGATGAATGTCCAAGGATTACCATGGAATATTCGTGAGATGGAGTGCTAGAAAGAAATTTCTAGCATAATATTTATCTAGCCTTTAATATACATTCGAACTCATTAGCGTCGCAATAAAGTGCGTACAACTTAGCAGGGGACAAATTAATCTTTGGCGCTAGATGTTCGATCATGCTTTGTATTCGATCTGTTTTTTCTAGCTTCTCTGTTATAGATAAAAACTTTCCGAGATATCCTTCTCTTCGTAAAAGGGCATTTTCTATAGACTTGCTTAGTTGTATCTTTTC
>JAQTOQ010000108.1 GCA_028713245.1 Sulfuricurvum sp.
ACGAGAGGGGAAATATCCGCCAAGCAAAAAATTAGCCCGATTGTTATTTTCGCATGCAAACGGACTCAAGGCAAAAGAAGTGATGGAAGAGGCAAGTGGGCGATTAGGCACCATTGCAACGATAGACGTGGTCGGATTTGGGGCCTCACCTATCGAGAAGATAGGAGGTAAATACCGCTTCCAAATTCTACTGCGCAGTGACAAAAGTACCGAACTCATCCGCGCTATCAAGCTGGTCAAGTCACCCCTATGCGAGATTGATATGGACCCTATAGAGTTTACGTGAATCATGGTATAATCACTTTATGAGTAAAGTAGATGAAATAAAAGAGAACATTGGCTGGTTAAAAGTTATTTTTGGATTATTAGCAGCAATTGATGTCTCGTTATTGGGATGGTTGGCACAAAATTATAATACTGCTAGTGAAATAATTTTGGGTACGGCATTTATTATTATTATTATTCTAACCGTTGGGGTGGCTGTTGTTAATCGAAAAGCGTATCAAAAGATACGAGAATTAGGGGATTTGTGATGGAATGGATTGTCGTTTTTGCTGCAATTGTTGTTTTTGGCGGATTGTTTTATTCCGTATATGATTTTATTACTCATGCGAAACATCCATAGATGAGTATCGAGATGATTGTTATGGGCATATTAGCACTTGGGCTGGCGGTAGTTATGTCATACGGAGTTTATACTGTAGTACAAGAATGATAACACGATACCCTACCCGGAAAATTTACGTCGGAAATGTCGCCATTGGTGGTGATGCTCCAATATCCGTACAGTCGATGACCTATTCGCGCACGTCGGATGTTGTCGCAACCGTTGAGCAAATCAATCGTCTTCATTTTGCAGGGTGTGACATCGTCCGTGTTGCAGTTCCTGACGAAGAAGATGCACGAGCGCTTAAAGCAATAAAAGAACAAATTTCGCTTCCCCTCGTTGCCGACATCCATTTTAACTATAAACTAGCACTCATTGCGGCAGAAGTAGTCGATTGTATCCGTTTTAATCCCGGAAATATCGGTGAAAAATCTCGTATTCGTGAGATTGTCAAAGCGTGCCAAGAGAGACATATTCCTATTCGCATCGGGGTAAATGCCGGAAGTTTGGAAAAAGAGTTTGAACAGCGCTACGGGCAAACGGCTGAGGGTATGGTAGCCTCTGCTGAATACAACATCAAGTTTCTTGAAGATTTAGGATTTACCGATATCAAAGTCTCTCTCAAGGCCAGCGATGTACAGCGTACGGTGGACGCGTATCGATTGTTGCGTCCGAAAAACGACTATCCGTTTCATCTGGGTGTGACGGAAGCAGGAACGATTTTTCATGCGACGATCAAAAGTGCGATCGGATTAGGGGCGCTTTTACTCGATGGAATCGGCGATACGATGCGTATTTCGATCACGGGAGAGCTGGAAGAAGAGATTAAAGTAGGGCGCGCGATACTCAAAGACAGCGGTGCGGCAAAAGATGGGGTTAACATCATCTCTTGTCCTACGTGCGGACGTATCGAAGCGGATTTAGTCTCTGCGGTGGCAGTCATCGAAGAACGGACGAAACACATCAAAAAACCGCTTGATATTTCGGTCATGGGGTGTGTAGTCAATGCCATCGGTGAAGCAAAGCATGCGGATGTGGCTATCGCCTATGGCAAAGGGTCAGGTTTGGTTATGGTCAAAGGAGAAGTAGTGGCACGACTGAGTGAAGATGCGCTGGTCGATCGTTTTGTAGAAGAGGTCGAAAAAATGGCCAAGGAAGAGGACTAAAGTGGAAGAATCGCTTTACAATTTAGCCTTTGAGCGCTCAGTTTTGAGCTCCATTATTTTCGATCCGACACAGTTTGATGAGTTTGAAGCGGTATTAACGCCTGAAGATTTTTATCTCGCAGCGCATCAGGAGATTTTTCGCTCTATGCTCTCGCTTGCGCATAGGGATCTTCCCATTGATGAGGAATTTGTTAAAAAAGAGCTCACCGGTCGCCAAAAGTTCGATGAACGGGTTATGGTTGATATCCTCACCGCCAATCCGATTTCCAACACAACCGCCTATGTCCAAGAGATAAAAGACAAGGCAATGAAGCGTCATCTGCTAACGCTTACGACGGAAATCAAGCGTGTTACAATGAGTGAAGATCTCTGCGGTGCTGATGTGGTTGATTTAGTCGAAAAAAAGCTATATGAGATTACTCAAAATTCAACGGCTACCGATTTCAAAGATGCTCCAAAAATCACCGAAGATACGATGGCGTATATCCAAGAGATGCGTGAACGCGGGGATGCCGTTTTGGTGGGTGTGGATACAGGCTTCGCAGAGTTGAATAAAATGACTACTGGTTTTGGTAAAGGGGATTTGGTTATCGTTGCGGCGCGTCCTGCGATGGGGAAAACTTCGTTTGCTTTGAATATGATACAAAATCTGCTCGAAAAAGGGAAAGGGGTTGCTTTCTTCTCGCTTGAGATGCCTGCCGAACAGTTGATGCTAAGACTTTTAAGTGTTCAAACCTCCATACAGCTGCAGCGTTTACGTTTGGGGGATATGAATGATCAGGAATTCAAACGACTCAATGATGCTGTTGACAAAATGAAACACAGCAAGCTTTTTGTGGACGATCACGGTTCTTTGAACATCAATCAATTGCGCTCAAAATTGCGCAAACTTAAAAGCCGTCATCCCGAAATAGAACTGGCCGTCATCGACTATCTCCAGATTATGAGCGGAGTAGGGGGGAAAGATCGTCACCTAGAGGTGAGTGAAATTTCACGTGGACTCAAAATGCTCGCACGTGAGCTTGAGATACCGATCGTTGCGCTCTCCCAGCTGAACCGTTCTCTCGAATCACGCTCGGACAAACGTCCGATGCTCAGCGATATTCGTGAATCGGGATCGATTGAGCAGGATGCCGATATCATTCTTTTTGTCTATCGTAACGATGTTTATTTGTACAAAGAGGAAAAAGAGCGGGAAAAAGATGCGATTGCCTCGGGCAAAGAGTTTATCTCAAAGTACGTGGAAAAAGAAGAGGAAGAGGCTGAGATCATCATTGGAAAACAGCGTAATGGTCCGACAGGACATGTAAAGCTGATGTTCCAGAAAAAATTCACCCGATTTGTAGACAAGCCTACGTTTGGTGCGGCACAGATCGTGTATGAAAGTATCGACATGAAGCCGGCGGTTATGAATGTAGGGGATGAGAATTTCTCTATGCCGATTATTTAGGTTTCCGTCATACCGTGCTTGATACGGTATCCATCTGCTGTTTATGGATTCCGTGTCGTAGCACGGAATGACGAGAGTTAACTGCATAAAGAGGAGAGCAAACGATGGCGAAGCTAGAACCTATCGAACTTTTCGATCGTAAAAGTGGCTCTCTTTTTATCCTCTTTCTCCTTTTAATCGCTTCTCTTTCTCTGAGTTGGGAATACACACAATATCGACACTTTATACGTTTTGATGATCCACTGATTCATGCCCAAGTAATCGATCAAGAAGTAAAATCGATTAACAATCAGCCCAAAACGTCTATGAAACTGCGTTTGGATAACGGCTCACTATGCCGATGCGTTATGAGCCCCTATTTGCGAAATCTTCGTGGGCGAGAGGTCTTGGTAGAACTGCAAGTCGCCAAAGTTTCTTTTTTGGACTATCTCAAAGGGTTTCGAGTCAGAGGAAGTATTCAAGAAGTCTATCCCGATTTGAGTCTCAAAGAGCGTTGGTATCGTAGCATTGCAAAAGTGCATGCAGAACCACGTATGCAGGAACTCTATGGCGCTTTATTTGTGGCAACACCTATGAGTCAAGAGTTTCAAACCCTCGTTGGGGCAATGGGATTGAGTCATATCCTCTCTATTAGCGGGTATCATTTTGGGATACTCAGTGTGATCGCTTTTTTCTTTCTTCGCCCGATCTATCGATGGTTTCACGAGCGCTATTTCCCCTATCGTCATGGCAATCGTGACTTATTTTTTGTGGTATTGGGTTTTTTATTCTTCTACTTATGGGCTCTTGAATTTATACCCCCTATGATGAGATCGTTTGGAATGCTGTGTGTCGGGTATTTTTTACATGATCGAGGGGTTAAAATCATCTCTTTTCAAACACTTCTGATTGCATTAGGGATACTGCTGGCTTTTTTTCCGAAACTCTTTTTTTCATTGGGATTTTGGTTCTCTTCTTTTGGGGTATTGAGTATCTTTATCTTTGTCCGTTATTATGAACATTGGAAACCATGGCAGATATTTTTGGCATTGCATATTTGGTGTTATGCGGTGATGCTACCTATTTCGCTGAGTATATTTGGAACGTTTGGATTTTGGCATATTGCTTCGATCCCACTTGCTTTGGTGTTTAATATTTATTATCCAGCGGTGTTAGCATTGCATGTGACGCCCTGGGGAGATTGGTTTGATCCGTATCTCATGGCGCTATTCAATGCTGGTGATTTACATACGGTGAGTATTCCAATATGGAGTGGAATCTTGAGCATTGCTTTGGCGTTTGCGGCCATGCGGTTTAGAGTTGCGTTTTGGGCGTTAGGTATTTTGGGAGGCGCTACGATGGTAAGCGCGATTTATCAAATAGCATAGCTTCATCCCATAAATGACAATGATCCACGAGAGATAAATCCATAAAAAGAAGAAGATAAGAGCTGAAAATGAACCGTACATGGTTGCGTAGGTTTTGTTGTAAAAAACATATTGAACAAAACTGTTTTTGGCAATCCCCCATACCAATGCGACGACAAAAGAACTAATAGCGGCTGCTTTTGGAGATATTTCGGCATTAATAGCAATTTTATAGATGAGAAAAAAGATCCCCCATAGAAGTAAAAAAGGGAAGACAGAGAGAAGATTAAGGGCTAATCCGCTCATATGGGATTGAAGGTAGGCACGAAGACTCATTGAGGCTATCAAAATGATAGGGGTCAGAGTGATCAGCGTCCAATAAGTAGTAATCGACTCCCAAACGCTACGCTTGGTCGATTTGAAAATTTTACTAACAATATGTTCGAAATTTTGAAAAAAGAGCATAGAGGAAACGATTATAGTTGTAAATCCGATGACGCCTAGCTGAACCGAATTTTTGAAAAATGATTCGAGATAGTTGGCAATGGCTGCGGTTTGTACAGGCATGATGTTGTCAAAAATAAAGATTTGTATTTTTCCATATTGTTCACTAAATACGGGGACATTAGCGATAAGACTGAGAGAGATGATCAGTAAGGGTACGACGGTAAAAATAGTGTAAAAACTAAGGCTTGAAGCGTAAACAGTAATATCACGATCAAACATCATCAGGATGAAAAGTCTGAGATGTCTGAACGCTGCTTTGATTTGCATTGTTTAGTGAAGACCCATTTTAAAAGGGTTGAGGATGTTATTGGGATCAAATGCACGTTTTATCGATTGAAACAACGCCATCTCCTCAGGGGTAAACGCCATGGACATGTAAGGGGCTTTGGATAGACCAATGCCATGCTCACCACTAAGCGTCCCCCCTAGATCAATGGTGGTTTGGAAAACTTCCTCGATGGCTTGATGCCCAATTTTTACTTGTTCAGGGTCTTTGCCATCTACCATAACATTGGTGTGGACATTGCCAT
This sequence comes from Sulfuricurvum sp., assembly GCA_028713245.1. GTDB lineage: Bacteria > Campylobacterota > Campylobacteria > Campylobacterales > Sulfurimonadaceae > Sulfuricurvum. The sequence continues at coordinate 5,607 of JAQTOQ010000108.1, forward strand.
CACCTGTATGACCGAAACACGGAATATTGATGTTGTATTTTTTGGCAATCAGATCAAACTTTTCGAGAAGTTCTGGCAGGGCAGAGCGAGGAACCGTGATGTCTTCGTTGATCTTTTTAGAACCGTACACCGATAAACATTGGCTTGCATTACGGCGGGCAAACCATAAATCAGCCGCTTCTTGTTTGTTTTGGGCGATTTTAAAATCACTGCATCCGTTTTCACGGAATACTTTTTCGATTTGTTTCAGCTGGAAGTCAAGATCTTCTTCAAGATTTCCATCCACGTCGGTAATCAAAATAGCACCTGCTTCGATGGGGAGCCCTTTATGATAGGTTTGTTCAACGGCTCGTATTGAGAGATTGTCCAAAAACTCCATAGCAACAGGGGTGACACCGCTTGCCATAGTTTTGTAGACCGCTTCCATTGCTTCCTTGACAGTTGGGAAGATTCCCATAGCAGTTTTGGTCATTTTTGGTTTTGCGAGAAGTTTGAGGGTGACTTCGGTTGTTACCGCCAATGTTCCCTCGGATGCGATCAAAATACCGGCAATGTTATAACCTGCGACATCTTTGATCGTCCGTTTTCCGGCTTTGATAATATCGCCATTAGGTAAAACGGCACGAATGGCCATGACGTAGTCTTTGGTAATGCCGTATTTGGCTGCACGCATGCCACCAGCATTTTCATTGACATTTCCGCCGATGGTGGAGTATTCTTGACTTGCAGGATCGGGTGGATA
>JAQTOQ010000109.1 GCA_028713245.1 Sulfuricurvum sp.
CTCAGATTTACAATTACAATCCCTTCTTATTAACAATTCCCTTCCTTTAAAAAATTTAAACTGATATACTCCCATTCATGAATACAACTTTATTTTTTCTCAGATCATCCGAACAAAAAATTGCATATAACATGTTGCCGTATGTTTTTGCACTTGATGCAAATCTTCCAATATTAAATGTTTATACCAATGAATACGGTTTTAAGAGTAGTGATGTGGGTATTTATTCCCAGAGTAATAATTCAGTCTCTGCAGCTGCCTGGATACGTTTATATAAAGAATCTGATGGTGTTAGTGGTTATGTTGACGATGTCACGCCTGTACTTGTGATTGGAGTAATCCCTGATGTTAGAGGGACGGGAATAGGTTCATTGGTAATGGATCAGTTATTACAAGAAGCTGCTGTTATGTATGATCAAATCAGTGTTAGTATTCAGTCTAATTCTCGAGCGATAAACTTTTATGAGCGATTGGGCTTTATCCCGTTAATTGATTCAGAACAAAGAGATGTTTTTACAATGGTTAAGAAGCTTGAGAAAAAGGCAATAACGCGACCAACGGATGGATATGATCCACGGCGTTGGATGGATTAGAGGATTAGAGGTCACCCTCTATGACTTGTTTAAAGGTGTTGTAGTAAACTGACTGCATGTCAGAGAGGTTCATAGTAACATCATTAACAGAGAATATATCTCCTCCATCGATACCTATTTTTTGAGATTGAAGATCACCTAGCATTGCTTCAAAAGCGGCACAATTTTCAGGTGCTACTTCGATGATTGCTCTGGACATACTTTCTGCAAATATATCACGTTTATCTGTTACATTGATAGTAGCTTTAATGCCTTTACTGCTGACACATACCATTTTTGCTAAGGCTATGGCAACACCACCTGAGCTACAATCTTTCGCAGATGCCAATAGCCCTTTTTTATTAGCTTCAATGACGAGATTCCATAATGCACGTTCTGTTGTATAGTTGATGCTTGGTATTGTTCCCGCTACGGTTGCGTAGAGTTCTTTCATGTATAAAGATCCACCGAACTCACTTTTACTTTCACCAATCAAATAAAGGGTATTACCTTCTTTTTGGAATGTAGATAGAAGTACTTTATGTTGGTCTTCATTGACACCGACCATAGCGATCGCTGGTGTTGGGAATACTGATTTACCATTGGTTTCATTGTAAAGAGATACATTCCCACCGATGACGGGAGTGTTGAGTTCAAGACATGCTTCTTTGATTCCAAGACATCCTTGAGCAAATTGCCACATGACTTCTGGATTCTCAGGATTTCCATAGTTTAGACAGTCTGTGATTGCTTTTGGAGTTGCTCCACTCATGGCTACATTGCGACCACTCTCGATAACGGCTGCTGCAGCTCCTGCTTTTGGATCTATGTAGCAGTAACGAACGTTACAATCAGCACTCATGGCTAAAGCAACACCGGTTTCTTTGATACGAATAACAGAGGCATCAAGTTCACCGCCTTTTTTTACCGTATTGGCTTGTACCATAGAATCGTATTGCTGATAAATCCACCCTTTATCAACCACTTCCATGGATGCAATGAGTTTTTCAAAGGCAGTTTGATTGTCAATGCCATCAAAATCGTTCAGCGTTACGTTTTCGATAGCGTCTAAGTACGTTGGACGGCTCATCGGACGATCCAAAATAGGCGCTTCTTCACTTACAGGATTAACAGGAACATCAGCACACTTTTCACCATGCCAAAACAGTTCCATATTTCCGGTTGCGGTTACTTCACCGATGACAGCACAGTCAAGATCCCATTTTTCGAAAATATCGATGATCGCTTGCTCGGTACCTTTGCGTGCACAAATAAGCATGCGCTCTTGTGATTCAGAGAGCATGAACTCGTAGGGTGTCATTCCCTCTTCGCGTGCAGGGACACGGTCAAGGTGCATGATCATACCGCTCCCCGAGCGTCCTGCCATTTCAAATGAACTTGAGGTAAGACCTGCTGCCCCCATATCTTGAATACCGACGACATAGTCGGTTTTAAAAAGTTCTAAACATGCTTCTAATAGGAGTTTTTCGGTAAACGGATCACCTACTTGAACAGTTGGACGAAGACTTTTAGAGGCTTCGGTAAAACTGTCTGAGCTCATAACCGCTCCACCCAATCCATCGCGACCTGTTTTTGATCCTACATAGATAACAGGATTGCCGATTCCCTCTGCACGACCATAAAAGATTTCATCACTTTTTGCAAGACCTAGTGTAAATGCATTAACGAGAATGTTTCCATTGTAGCACTCATCAAAACTCGTTTCGCCACCGATAGTTGGAACGCCCATGCAGTTACCGTATCCACCGATACCTGCTACTGCACCGCGAACCAAATAGCGTTGGTGCGCACTTATATTATCTTTGTTAAGAACATTTCCAAAACGTAGTGCATTGAGGTTGGCAATTGGGCGTGCACCCATGGTAAAGACGTCACGCATGATTCCGCCAACACCTGTTGCAGCTCCTTGATACGGTTCGATGAAGCTAGGGTGATTGTGACTTTCCATTTTGAAAACTGCCGCATAGCCGCCGCCGATATCAATAACGCCTGCATTTTCACCGGGACCTTGGATAACCCATGGAGCTTTCGTTGGAAAACCGTTAAGATGCCTTTTTGAAGATTTATAACTGCAGTGCTCACTCCACATTGCCGAAAAAATTCCGATTTCAACGAGATTTGGCTCACGGCCGAGTATTTTTTTAATATGAGCATAATCGTCATTAGATAGTTTGTGTTGTTTGAGTATGGTTTGGATGTTTTCGAGAGTGCTCACTGCGATTCCTTGAACAAATTAAAGATTACTGCGATTATACCAAAGCCAAAGAGTCACCTCTCTTAAAGTAATGCTATTTGTATCCAAAATCGGCTTCGGTTCTATGATTTTTTTTGAGACTAAAAAGAGCATAGAACATCATAGAGTCAACTTCATAAGTCTTTTTTCCACTAGGTAAAATAACAGTCAATTCCTCTCCCTCTTTTTTTCCAAGCATTGCTTTTGCGAGAGGAGAGTGAACGGAGATGAGACCATTCTCTGGTTCACTTTCCAGTGTGCCGCAGATGGTATAGGTAAACTCGTCATCGCTGTTTTGATCTATAATGTGTGCGGTCAAGCCAAAATGTATACGCGAGTGATCTAACAGTGAGGGATCAATAATTTGTGCTTTCTCGATCATAGAGTTTAGATAGAATAATCGCTTATCTATATGACGCAATTTTTCCTTTGCCGCATGATATTCGGCATTTTCACTGCGATCCCCCAGTTCTGCCGCCCGTTGTTTTTCTTGATTTACTTTTGGTTTTTCGACATCTTTAAGGTACTTAAACTCCTTGAGCAGTTCATCGTACCCCCTTGGAGTCATGGGCTCGATAGACATATTATTTTTCAAAACCCGAAATATAATAAGTTGGCTTATCTTGAACTTTTTGAATTTTGACTTTGTATTTCTCACAAAAGTGATTAATTTTTTCTCGTGCTTCGGTCTTACTTATGTCACTTGTGGCATCAATTTTTATTTTAAAATAGTCATTACTATTAGAAAGGGCTACGTAGGATTCACAAGTTTTAAGCTCTTCATGAAGATCCATAATATGATTAATGATCTTTTCATACCCGTGTGTATTTTTTTCGATATTCTCTAATTGTACCAAAAGTGCTTCGTTGGCAATAAGTCCCAACTGATTTAAAACTGCGTCGTGTGTCATACTAAAAGTCCTTTTCTTAAAATAGTGTGATTATTCTACCATAGTAAGGATATAATATCTTTATGAAATCACTCCTAATTCGTCTTACGCATGGTCTATATGACCAAGACATTGCTCCTGAAGAACGTGAGCTGGTATCTCAATGGCATGGTATGAAACTATTGACCCTGACAGATCGCAAATATCAGTTTTCGACACAGTATCGCGCAGGCATTATAAGTCTTGCTCAAACTTCCGGTGCGTATTTACAGACTCTCGGCGAGAGTATCCGTGATCATTTTATCGATGCGAGTCACCTTATGGGGGCTAAAAACGGTGATCTTGTTATTGCTCAGCGCTTACTGGGCAAAAGAGGAGGACCAAGTGCAAAAGTGATTCTTATTGTTGGACGCAGCGAAACATTTAGTGTCGCACTATTGGTTCAAAAAAACGGTACATTAGTGTTGCAGGATATTCGTACAGAGCAGAGTGCGGGTTTTTCATTGAGTGATTTGCCTGATGCACGTGAAGGATCTGTTTACCAAATCAATAATCAAACCAATACGGTTACTGCATATCTGGGTAATATCAGTGACCCAAAAGTTGATGAAAAGATCGTTCTAGCGCTTTATAATAAACACGATGAATTTCAAGAAGATGTTTTGGAGATGGCGGCATCATTTCCAAAAGTTGTTGATGCTTCTCTTTATCCTGATCGTCGTGATTTACGTCACTTGCCATTTTGTACTATTGACCCTATCACTGCCAAAGACTTTGATGATGCTATTTGTTATATCCCTCAAACAAACACGCTGTATGTTGCAATTGCGGATGTAAGTGAATATGTTAAACCTTTCGGCGCTATCGATGCGGAAGCGATTTATCGAAGTTTTTCGATCTACCTCCCTCACCGTTCTATCCCGATGCTTCCAAGAGAGTTGAGTGAAACGCTCTGTTCCCTTCAGCCGTTGGTTGACCGTCTTGCGTATACCTTTGAGATGAAGATCAATCCTTCTACGTATGAAGTGGACTCTTTTGAATTGTATGAGGCAGTTATCCATTCTCATCGCCGATTTAGCTATGAGGATATCGATGCTTTTATAGAAGGGAATCTTGAAGCACAAAATCCGAAGGAAGCTTTAACGTTAGCTTATATTCCGGCACTCAATGAACTCACGGGAAAACTGAGAGAAGAACGTTATAAAAAAGGATATCATTTCCGCTCCAGTGAGCTTGAAATGCGTATTGATGAAGAGGGTAATATCATCAAAACAGAGTTTGCGGTTGAAACCCCATCTCATGGGCTGATCGAGGATTGTATGCTATTGGCGAACAAAGCCGCGGCTTCGATGTATGAGCGGGGTGTTTTTCGTATCCATGAAACACCAAGTGCCCTCAAGCTACAGTCTCTTTACCAAGAATTGGCAAGTATTGGTATCTTCGTCGAATTTCAAGGTTCGATAAAAGATACGATAACTGCAAGACAAGCAGAAGCCGAAAAACGAGACCTTACCAACGAAGTGGATACGTTGATCATTCGTGCACAGATGCAAGCACGCTATGCACCCTACAATATGGGACACTTCGGATTAGGCTTTGATCACTATACCCATTTTACTTCCCCAATTCGCCGCTACAGTGATTTGATTGTACACCGTTTACTTAAAGCGATCAAGGCGGGTGATACGGAGGAGGGTTCCTATGTATTGCGTAACATTGAGTCGTTGTGTACCTCCATCAGCGAAAAAGAGCGAGAAGCTAGCGACATAGAGATCCGATTCCAAGAACGCAAATTTGCACGCTGGGCCAATACGGTTATCGGTCAGAGTTTCAAAGCCCGTGTTATGTGCGCAGAAGATCAGATTATGGCGGAAATCCATGATGTAGTAACGGGAGCAAAAGTAAGCGTTTCGACGCAATTTGGTCTCATGCTTTTCGATGACATCATCGTAAAAATTGAAACGTCCAATCTTGCCACGGCAAAAATTACGGCTTCTTTTATGAGCAGAGTCGAAAAGGAAACGGATGAATAGGCAGGAACTCGACCGTCATCTACAAAATAATTCTGCACCCAGAGCGATGGCGCTTTTTGGCGAGAGCCATTTTTTGATTGATGGGTATGCTCAAAAGCTGGCTAGGATTGAGGGGGCTTCAGTTTTGAGCCTTTATCATGATGAATATGATTTTAATGTTGCCAAAGCACATCTTTCCCAAGGTTCTTTATTCGGAGATCAAAACCTTTTGATTGTAAAGCATGAGAAAAAACTGCCAAAAGCAGAATTGGATACGCTCGTAGAACTGGTGGGAAAAAACGAAGATAATACATTTATTTACTGTTATATGGGAGAAGATGTCAAGGGTGCTGATACAGCGTTCAAAGGTGTGCATACAGGATCGGTTCGTTTTTTTAACCCGTATGCCAATGAAGCGAGGGCAATCGTTCTCCAAGAAGCCAAAAATATCGGATTGAATCTCGATGCGCAAGCCGCTTTTCATCTGCTTGAAATGCATAACAATGATTTGTCACTGGCGTGTAATGAACTCACCAAACTTCTTATTTTGAATAAACCCATTACGATGAAAGAAATCGATGAGCATGTATTTG
>JAQTOQ010000110.1 GCA_028713245.1 Sulfuricurvum sp.
AGTTCCAGCACTTGATGTGGTAGAACTTCCGAGCTTAATGGTTTGCCCCGTATTTGCTGTTAAAATCCAACCGCCAGCACCATTTCCTTGTACTGCAATAACAGAACCTAATGCGGCTGTTGCAGGTAGCGTTACTGTAGTTTGGCTTGCATTCGAGATAACATATCCATTATTAACTGCAGCAGATTGAGTCGTTCCAGCAACACTGTTATAAGCAAAGCTTGCAAATCCAGATGTACCTATCGACAAAGTTCCTGCACCAACAGTAATAGAAATATTTCCTGAAGAACCAACTGTCGCTGCTACTGGCGTTGCACCTGTTGAACCTACTACAACCTGTCCATCGGTCATACTTCCAGTCCAAATTGGAACACCAGCTGAAGTTGTGACAAGTGCGGCACTATTTGCTGTTGCCAATCCTGTTACAGTGTTCGCACCGTTGGAATAAAGTAAGGTACTTGCTGCATAAGTATCAGCAAATGTCGCTGTGGTGTAAGCATTAACTGTGCCATCAGAACGAATGATTTTTCCAACAGCGCCCACTGTATTTGGGAATATAGAAGTAGATGCAATGTAATTTGTGCCATCAGAAATAATTACTTTTCCAGCAGTAACTGATGCATTTGGATAAGCAGGCGTCGAGTAAACATTACTCGTACCATCTGATAATAATAAATGAAGTGCAGTACCAACTGTGTTCGGCCACAATGAAGTTGATGCCACATAATTTGTGCCGTTAGAAATAAAAATATTTCCCGCTGTTCCACCAACAACTGGAAAAGTTGCTGTGGTATAAACGTTATTTGTTCCATCCGATGCAATCAATTTTCCTGCAGTTCCACTTGCACTTGGATAAGTGGGAGTTGACCATGCAAGACCTGTTGCAGCGCCAGAACTTACCTGCAAAATTTTTCCATCACCAACTGCCACAGCTAATCGAGTATTAACTGTTGAGTAAGTGTAGAGATCACCCTTTGTTGTAAGAGGTGATACTGCAGCTTTAAGTGTTGCACCTGTAAAAGCAGCATCAGTTGTGCCGGACGCTGCCGTATAAAATAAGTCCGTATTACCGATAGTGGTAACAGGATTTGCTACATAGACTTGCGCGACATTCTTTGACATATCAAGTTCCCATCAGTAATAGTTTGGTTCCATCCATTAATAAGAAAAATTCGCCATCCATTAAAAGGAAATCATTATTGGAAGTATTATCATCGTCTGTGTTATTCGTACTAAAAACCGAATAAACCAGCGGATTTTCCTTAATTCCAAACTTTCCTGTTTTTGGAAAACTCATTTCTCTATTCCTTATGACACTGAATAAAATGCAACACTGACGTTCACACCAGTTCCAGATGTATAGAAATGTAATACATCTCCACCGCTCACAAGTCGTGCCGCTGGATTTAATTCACTTGATGTTGCTGCGAAAGATGCGCCTGCTGGAACACCTGCAGTTGCGCCATTAGCAACCCACACAGCTGTACCTGGATCAAATGTAAAAACAGCGAGCATCTGTCCAGTTGCATTAGTTCCATATCCTTGTTTTCCTAATGGAATAGAAGATGGCACTGTCAAAGTAGTGTCAGTAGTTGTCGCTAACGTTGCGGAATAAGCCGTATCGGTGAAGGTCAGGCCAAATCCGTTGTAGCCATTTATGTCGCGTGACATATTAAATTTTGTCGTCATAATTAAATCCTTTTAATTACGTTAGTATCTAATAAAGAACGTAGTAGCTACGTTCACTGGTCTGTTTTCAGACCCTCCATAAGCTGCAATGTTTACTGTTGCTGGCGCACTGCCATCTACAGTTCCTGCTCCTGGTGGCGCTCCAATAGTTGGGTTAACAGAGAAATCAACATTTGATCCTGGATGTTTATGTGTTATCAATTGTGATAACTCATAAGTACCCACATCTGTCACACCATTTAGATTGCCGAGATAAGCTACACGAATCGTGTTTGCTAAATCCCAAACAGTTGTCGGGTCATAACCACGTAAAAACACACCACGTAAATCAGGTACTGCAAAGAACATACTGTTGATTGCAACTACTGTTTTTGATGCAACTTGTGCTGCCGTTTCAGCGCCAGTTAAATCAACTTCAATGGTTGTCGTTGTTGTGTTTGGTGCGCTTCCTGCGCCATTTACTTTGTACCAAACATAATAAATCACAGCATTTGCATTAAAGGTAAAGTAAGAACCTGCTGTCACACTTGATGCAGCAACAGTTGTAATCGTATTGTTTTGAAGGCCACTGATCGCATTTGCAATAACAATTGCAACATCAGTTACACCCATTCCAGGCATTAAATCCACTTCAAATAAAGTATGACCGCCTGCAGCTGGTGCGACTTCTCCATTCACTTTAAACCACATTCTATAAGTGGTTCCGTTATTACTAAATTCAAAGTATTTACCAGCAACGCCAATACCAGTAGCCAAAGTATTAGCTGTAACAGTTGCCAATTCAAAACTGTATTGAACACCTGATTCAAATAACATAGAACCTGCAGAATTAGGACTCGTATAGTCATAAATTTGCATTCCTGATGTACCAGCACTCACACCAGCCGCAGGTAAATTAGTGAAAGTAGATGTTGCTGTTACATTTCCTGCAACGTTACTACGTGCATGATATCCGGGGTTTGTTCCTGATTTATTTACATTCGTATTAAATGTAAATGTTGTTGGAACTGCACCATCTGCAGGATTAGTTTGAACAGATGCTGGAAGATTAAGTGATAACATTAAGGTGCTAGTATTTGACGTTTGATAACCATTAACAAAGTTAACACCCGTTCCAAATATAGGGCCTTGTGCAACAGAGCTAAATAAAACTTGTTGCAATCTTCTGTAAGGAATTCCTAAAGCAGAATAATCCGCTGTGCGATATCCAGTTCCATCACAGTAAAGTAAGTTACCCACCTGACTTCCAGGTTTAACCATCAAGGGAACCACTTCACCAATGATTGAATGATCGAATAAAAGACCACTTGGCCCCAATACAGCAGGACAATATAAATCATAGCCATCTGGATCAGGAACAGGAAACCAACCTGCAGTAGAAGGATCAATTTGCTGTGCTTGTGTTTGCTGAGGAAATGAAGTGAGAATTTCATCATTCACTGTCAATGCAAAGTCAGTCACCAATGCAGTTTGAACACCTGTAGGAGGTACTCGTAATATGATCTGCACGTAGTCATCATTATTTGTACCAATTGATTTAGCTGCATTGGTTCCAAATAATATGGGGATATTATATTTACTAACAGCAGCAGCAAGCAAAGTGATAGTTGTGATAACTGTTTCAGTTGTAGCACTGGGAGAACCACCCGTACCAAAGAATTTTCTAACGATAATCTGGCAATTGGTAATATCACTTCCTGTTGCAGATTGCCCTTCAAAATAGAAGTTGTAGCTTTGAGAATCCGATGCAAACGTGTTGACGTTTCGGAATTTCAAGCACAAATCTTTTCGTGTATCGCTTCCTGCGATAGTCGTTTGAATCTGACACGCAAAACGTGGATTTCCTGTTGGATTTCCAATGTATGCACCATATCGTGGAAATGTTACAAAGTCAGTTGCCGTACTTGCAGGCCCACGTTCAAAAGTCCAGCCACCTTGTGCAATAACAGTGACATCTTGTGAAATCTTTCCGGCAATATAATCATTTGCCGCAGATGCTGGAACATTATCATGTAAAAGAAACTGACCATTTGGCACAAAGTTTGTGACATCCTGATCGGTAGTCACGCTTTCCGTTGTGAAATTAGGCCAGCCTTCACGCGTAAATTGCAATACACCCATTGAATCGTAAACTTCAATGTAGTAAAGCTGAATATTTCCTTGAGAGTCATATGGGAAATAATAAGGAATGATGTCTGCACCGCTATTATCCTGGAATGTTCCAACAGAACTTAAGGTCACAGGATTTGGTAATACAGTGTATGAATAATTTGGCGGTGTGCCGCTTATTTCAAAAACATCTTTAGGAACCGTGCGCGCATCATCTTCAAAAAAGAACACTTGCCCATTTTCCAATGGAAGGCCAGTGTCTTTGTTGACAAAGTACATCTGCAATGAGGGCGCAATAACGTATCTACTGTCCAGTGGCATACGGCGTACTTCCTTGTTGATTGTAAACAGCACTTCCTGTGCTGCTAATGCGGGAGAGCAACCGTCCTAGCGCAACTCCCCTATCTTCACCGCTTTTCATCTTGGAAAGTTGGGCGATTTCAGCATCCCAATTTGGTTTCCAAATCAGATCAGACAGCGCCTTATTATACCGATTTAACAAAAGATTGTTAAACATCTGTCCTATCCCAGAGGTAATAGAACTTGGCAGATTTAACTTTTCTGCACCTAACTGTTGTGCCACCTTTTGCCCCATTGGGTCAATCAGGTAAGGAAAAGATTCTCGCATAGCATCCAATTTTTGCTGTGCAGGAGTGGTGATATCAGGGTTTTCCCTACTTCTTAATTGGTAGCGAAGCTGATTGAACTTTTTATCATCTTCAAGCCATGTATTATAAAAATTGCTCCCATTCATTTCAGCTTGATTAATGGAACTCACAATCGAGTCACGTGCCTGTCTTTTTTCAGAAACATCACGGGCAATTTCATATAAAGGTGTTCCGGCTGGATAATTTAATCCCTGCTGTTTCAATTGCGCTGCAATAGCACTCTCAGGATCAAGCTTAGGACTTGCTCGATTTAGCAAGTCTGTCAATTTTGCGGTCTTTTGACCGATCAAAGCTTTATCAGCATTGGGTATATTTGTATCATATTGCATTTTATTTAATCTGCGTTTGACTAAATCTAGGAACTCAATGCTAGTTGGTGAAACATTAGCCAACTTATCTGAATACAAAGGATTACCTAATATGCCATCAATCTGAGTTTTCAAGTATGGGTCTTGATAGATTTGATTTAATTGCATTCCAGGAATTTGCGCTTGTTTTGCAATATCGTAAATCGGGCCTTCAATACTGGTTTTAGCACCAGCGGGCGAAATATCATTTAACAAGCCGCCAATGGCTGCTTGTTCTTGCGGTAAACGTTGCTGAGAACGCTGAGCCATCATTCCAGCGGATGAAGGTGTTGTCCCTAAGCTTTCAAGTTGACGCTGAGCAACAGGGGTTCCCATACCTTCCAGCATGTTCATATCGATACCAAGACTATTAGCAGCGCCTAGACGACTATTCATTGCTGCTAATTGATCAGGCGTGGCTGACCCTAATGTTTTCTGCATAGCAAGCTGATTCATTCCAGCCCCACGCCCACCTAACAATGCGCCTATTACTGCTCCACCACCTTGAGCTAGCGTATCTGGCAATGCATTATTAGCTAATTGATTCATCCCAGAGCCGCCAAGATAGCCAAGGCCTGCCCCTGACATCATACGAACCCAGGGATTTAAAGAACCTGCCATAAGAGCCAATGGAGTGATACCCGTTGCAATCTCAGCGCCTGTGACCCCTGCTTTTTGGGCTGCCTGTTCATCAGCACCCATCATCTTAGAGCCACCATAAACGCCTGCGCCTGTCTTAAAGATATTAGACAGAGCGTCCCCTGCAGTACGAGCAATCGTGCCAGTTGCGGGCAAGTACTTTGCAGCAGCTGCAGGTAGCATAGAAGCTAATTTAATTTCCGGTGCCATCATCATCGTCATAATGCCAGCAGATTTCTGCATAGCTTCAGGACTTAAGCTCTGCATCATTTGCTGCCGTTGCGCTTGTTGATTTTCAGGAATGCGCATATCTGGCATTCTTCCCAAAAATGTCTCGACCATTGGATTACCAAATTGATCGGTTTTATTTGGGTTCATGAAATTCTGATATTTATCGTACAAACCGCCCCAAAATCCTTGAGATTGTGAAGGCGCAACAGGCTGAGACAAATCAGGGAACTGACTTGACGAGGTTGCTTGAGCGGCTGGCTGAGAAAGATCAGGATAATCAGTCATTGATCCCCCTGAACTTGTATTTGCTCTTTGCCATTGCTACATTGGATTCATGCACTGGAACTTGCATACCATCGGGGCGCACCATCCACACAGTTCCTGGAGGCGGCATTCTTCCTTCAACTGCAGGATCACCTTGATTCACAGGTGCTTTAGATGAAGGCCAAGAACCAGCTGGCGCACCAGAATCACCTTTATTTACCATGCGATTGCCGCTAATGGATGATTGAATATATTGCTGTCCTTGACCTAAATTGTTATCAAGGACTTTCAATGATTTTCCATCAAAG
>JAQTOQ010000111.1 GCA_028713245.1 Sulfuricurvum sp.
CATTAAAGCGGTACGTGATTTGGGAGTCAAATTTATTACTAACACACGCGTTAGTGCCGATATGATGCGTCAATTTGAATCCGATTACGACGGGATTTTGGTAGCAACGGGCACTCGTATTTCTAAAAAAGTCTATTGTGAAAATGAACGTGCCGATATCCAAGGATATTGGGGTGCGATTGATTTTCTCGATAAAGTCAATTTGGAAGTTAAATACGGAATAATGGTCCCTGAAGCAGATCAAAAGAAGCATATGCTGGACAAAGACTATGTTGATTTAACGGGTAAAACAGTTGTGTGTGTCGGTGGCGGATTTACTTCTATGGACGTTGTGCGTTGTTCCATACGTGCAAATGCAAAAAAAGTAGTCATGATTTATCGACGCGATGAAAAGACGATCATTAACAACACAACGTATGAAGAATATCACGAAGCGGTTGAAGAGGGTGTTGAATTTATTTTTCACTCGGCGGTAGCGGAAATGCGTGATGAAAATAACGTATTGAAATCGTTAATGATTGATATGTTTGAACTGGTTCCTGATCCAAAAGGGGGACGTCCGACATTGGAAAAAATCGAGGGTGCATCGTTTGAGATGGAGTGTGATTATCTAATCCCAGCTGTTTCTCAAAGTGCTGACTTAAAATTAATCCCTGAAGAGTGGGAAATTGAGCGTACTTCATGGGGTACGATCAAAACAAACGGTAAAGACTATATGACATCACGCAAAGGTATTTTTGCGGCAGGTGACTGTGAGTACGGACCAATGACAATCGTCAATGCAGTAGGTCAAGCAAAGCGGGCTTCTTCAGTTATGTCGCGTTATGTCAAAAATGGTGAAATTACTTTACTTGACGATGAGATTATGGAAGATCACTTGCGTAAGCTCAAAGTCTATGACAAGAAAGAAAAAGTAACAAGATGGCTGCCGGGTCTTCCTAGGAAACACAGTGAAGTTCTTACGGTTGATGAACGTAAATACAACAATAAAGAAGTTAAATACGGCTTTACACAAGAACAGGCAATTTCTGAGGCAGAGCGTTGTATGCGTTGTTATTACATCGCAATGATCGCACATTAAGGGGTATGGATGATTAATTTTACAATAAACAACCAACCCGTTTCTGCGGAAAAAGGGGAGACGATTCTCCAAGCAGCACGTAAAGCTGGATTTTATATTCCCACAATGTGTTATTTGGAAAAAACAATGCCGTGTGCATCATGCCGCTTGTGTGTGGTAGAAGTTAACACCACTGATAGTCTGATCTTGAGTTGTCAAACACCGCCAACACAGGGGTTAGAAGTTACTCTTGATTCGGAGCGTTTACAACTAGAACGCACCAATATTATGCGTATGTATGATGTAAATCATCCGCTAGAATGCGGAGTGTGTGATAAATCAGGTGCGTGTGATCTGCAAAATAAAACCTTAGAGTTCAATATTGATTCTCAGCATTTTACTGCCAAAGAACAGCCGCGTAAGATTGAGCACTGGGGATTGATCAATTACGATCCGTCTTTGTGTATTTTATGTGAAAAATGTGTCCATGTCTGTAATGAGATCATCGGAGATGATGCAATAACTTTGCACTTTGGGGGATACAAATCCGCCGTTATTCCTAAAAACAGCGATAAACTTGATTGTACATTTTGCGGAGAGTGTATCGCAGTGTGTCCGGTGGGGGCATTGGTGAGTTCTGACTTTCAATATCAGGCGAACTCATGGGAACTTACTCCTGTTCCTGCAACATGTGCACACTGTTCAGCAGGGTGTTCATTGACGTATGAAGTAAAACATACCTCGATTGCTACAGGTAATGAAGAACGTATCTATCGTGTGACGAATAATTTTGAATACACAACTCTTTGCGGTGCCGGACGATTTGGATTTGACTATGATGTACAAGCATCCAAAGATGCTGTCACCTTTGAAAAAGCGATCTTCGCACTTAGAGGTGCAAAAGCAATTCGTTTTAGCTCAATTATAACCAATGAAGAAGCATCTATCCTTCAAGGGCTAAAAGAAAAGCTTGGACTAAAGCTTTTCAATGAAGAGGCAAGAGCATATCAAATGTTTATGCAAGCATACTCAAGCATAAGTGGAAAATCAACGTTTAGCGGAACACTGGATGCGATTGCACAAAGTGACGCGATTATCGTATTGGGCGGACGTATTACGACGGATAATCCAGGTGTTCGTTATGCGATGACGACTGCGGCACGGCACAACGGGGCTAAGATTGTTTACATGCATCCACTCGAAGATACCCTCTTGCAAAACGTTGTGACACAATTTGTGAAATACGAAGCAGGATCTGAAGAAGGCGTTATGGCAATGTTGGCCAAAACACTATTGGCAGATGCAGATCTTAGTGATGAGATTCGAGGATTTTTCAATGAGTTGGACGAGGGTTACTTGTGCGCTGAGAGCAATACAGGGGATGAAGAGTTTACTCGTATCGAAAAATCATTGCGCCGCATGAAACGCAAAACATTGGTAATCGGATCGGACGTGTTGACTCACGAACGTGCGCAAAATATTGCACGTTTGGCGGCATTGGTTGAAACCTACACCGATTTCTCTCTTATTGTTGTGCCGCCAAACGTTAATACAGTGGGAGTGTCACTTGTATGTGACCTTGATTGTGATGAAAATAGTGCAGATGTTGTCGGTTATAACGCAAGCGGAGATTTTGTGATTGGCGCCATGAGCGAGAGCGATCTTACGGTACCTGCCATGAACAGCCAAGAAGGGACGTTTGTGAGTATGAATTATCAGCTTTTACCTACGAATGTTGCGATTGGTTTTGAGGGATATTGTTTGAATGACCTCGCAAATGCACTTGGACTACGGATGCTAAATACCATTGACTATACGGTACGCCTACCAAAGGCGAAAGGGTTCAAAGCAACCGCGTTTGATAAACTTGGGAACTTTTACGGATCAGTAGGTGAAGATAATCGCGGTTATATGCTAGAAACACTCGATGTGTCTGTGAATGGAAGCTTGGAAGATATAGCAGAATTGCCGGAATTCAACGGTACGGTTGTGTATCGCTGTAATCCCGTTAATCAATTCAATATCTATACGGCACGTACGGCTCAGTTAGAGCGAGACGTAGCATTGCGCGGATCAGCACAATTTGCGGCAGCAGCGCGTATTGGTGACGGAGATCAAGTAGAAGTTCAATCCAATGGAAGTGTGGAAATACGCACTTTTATTCTTGATGAGAGTCTAAAGGGAACCATTGCATTATCTCCAACGTTTGATACAAAATTTGGAGAAATGAACGAGAGTTACCGCTTTAAAAAAATTAAAATTATGAGGATGGGTAGTTGAATCATGAATGAAATAACGATAACCATAGATGGCAAAGCGGTTCAAACGCAAGAGGGTGAATTTATCCTCAATGCGGCGCGCGCCAATGGTGTTTTTATCCCTGCTATATGTTATCTGACACGCTGCTCACCAACGTTGGCATGTCGTATATGTTTAGTAGAAGCGGATGGGAAACAAGTCTATGCGTGTAATTCAAAAGCTAAAGAGGGGATGAACATCGTAACGAGTACGCCAACCATCGAAGACGAGAAGCGTGCGATTATGGAAGTTTATGATGTTAACCACCCATTGGAATGTGGTGTTTGTGATCAATCGGGAGAGTGTGAGCTTCAAAACTATACTTTGGAATTGGCGGTTGATTCACAATCGTATTCAATTGCGGACACCTTCAAGCCAGTACAGAATTGGGGTTTAATCCATTATGATCCAGCACTGTGTATTATGTGTGAGCGCTGTATTACCGTATGTAAAGATATGATCGGTGATGGTGCACTTTCTACGGTTGCGCGCGGTGGTGATACTATTGATCCAGCCCTCAAAGAGTCAATGCCAAAAGATGCCTACGCAATGTGGAACAAACTCAATAAATCGTTGATTGCTCCAAATGCAGGTGATACGCTTGATTGTACTGACTGTGGGGAGTGTACTTCAGTTTGTCCGGTAGGTGCATTGGTAGGTACGGATTACCAATACAGTGCAAATGCATGGGAGCATGAGCAAATTCCTGCTACCTGTACTCACTGTAGTGCAGGATGCCAAATCAGCTACGATATTAAGCACACGAGTATTGCGGATCCGGAAGATAAAATCTATCGTGTTAAAAATGAGTGGAACTACGTTTCTCTATGTGGAGCTGGACGTTACGGATACGATTTCCAAAACAGCAATGTGACCAAAGATGCGGAACAATTTAACGCGGCAATTGCTGCATTTAGAAAAGCAGACACAATTAGCTTTACATCAACTATCACCAATGAAGAGGCAATGATTTTACAACGCCTCAAAGAAAAATTCGGATACCGTTTGATTAATGAAGAAGCAAGACTATTTAAAACATTTTTGAATTCATACAGTGCGATCAGCGGGCAATTGCTTTACAGCGGTAATTTAAAAGAAGTGCATGACAGCGATTTCGTGGTCTCAATAGGCAGTGCTTTAAAAACCGATAATCCAAATGCCCGTTTTGCCATGAACAATGCCCTTTCGATGAATAAAGGGGCAGGGCTTTATTTTCACCCGATTAACGATCCTGTTATCAACGATATGTCCAAAAATGTGACGCAGTTTAATCATGCGGCGATGATGGAAGAAGCGGCATTATATTTGATGCTAGACTTATTCGGGGATAAAACTGCAATGCCACCGGAAATCGTAAGCTATTTGGCAACGTTTCATTCAACAAAAACAGTGACAATCGAAGAGACAATCGATGAAAAAGTGACCGAAACGGTTGTGAAAAAAGTCCTTAACGAAGAAACAGGTCTCGAAGAAGAAGTGAGTGAAGAAGTTACAAAAACAGTCAAGAAAAAAGTTTCTAAAGAAGTAGAAGTGGATAACAATCGTCTTTACGATCTTTTAAATGCACCGGTTGGTTTTGCAGACACATTGACGAAGTATTTGGCTAAAAAAGAGAAATTTGCATTGATAGTCGGACCTGATTTGTACAGCCACCCAAATGCGCTCAACTGTGCTCGTTTGGTTGCGTTGATTGAAAAATATACAGCGTTTAATGTAACCATGATTCCCAACCTATCCAATACATTGGGAGCAGCGTTGATCTGTGACCTGGATGCCACTGGCGGAAGCTATACAATTGGATATAATACAGCAGGAAATTTCACATTGAGCGCTCTAGGCAACGGTGATTTGGATATGCCGGCACTTAATCAGCAAGAGGGGACGTTAACCAGCATTGATAAGCGGGTTAATCCTACTAACGTAGCAGTAGCCTTTGGTGGATACACACTCAATGATTTTGCGAATGCGCTTGGACTTAATGAGACATTGACGGTGAATTATACGAAACAGCTTCCGATAGCTTCTGGATTTAAAGCCGTAGAGTTTGACACCTTGCCAAATTACTATACCAATGCTGGCGAAGAGGTGCGCGGTTATATACTTACTGCTTCTTGTGTTAGTGTAAATGGGGATGAAAGTGTCACTGGCTTCAATGAATCCGCCGCAATGGGTAAGGGGATTGTCTATTTAGCGAATCCTGTCTTGCAGTTTACACCGTTTACTGCCAAAGCACATCAATTGAAAGAGACAGGCGGGCTTTATGCATCGGCTGCCTTTATGAGTGCCAATGGGGTGAGTGATGGTGATCGTGTCCGTATTAAAACGGCACAAGGCGAGATTGTTGTTAACGTAATCGCTGATGGAAAAATTGATGGTGAGATTCCGTATCTCCCAACATTTGACACACAAATAAATTCTGGTGCATTGTTTGACGGTTACCGTTTCGCAAGTGTATCAATTCAAAAGGTGTAAGCATGGATGTAGCATTTATTATCGAGACGATAGTCAAAATCGTTGTGATTTTATCGGTTTTCTCGGCCCTTGCAGGTTTTGGAACCTACTTTGAGCGTAAAGTTCTTGCGTTTATGCAGCGTCGTTTGGGGCCAACACATGTTGGACCCTATGGCTTGCTCCAAGTGGCGGCTGATGGGATTAAACTCATTACGAAAGAGGACATTATCCCGCAAAACGTTGTTAAACCAATTTTTAAAATTGCCCCGGTTATAACAGCAGCGACTGCATTTATGGCAGCTGCCGCGATTCCGTTTTTGCCTGAGCTTACGGCTTTTGGATACACGGTACACCCTATCGTAGCTGACATCAATGTAGGTATCTTGTATGTAATGGCGGTAATGGCAATTGGATTGTATGGTCCAT
>JAQTOQ010000112.1 GCA_028713245.1 Sulfuricurvum sp.
AATATTTCAAAAAGTTCCTTTGATGGGGAGTTGTTTAAAATATCCAACCACTTTCTGCTTAAGCCCCTTACCTATATGAATCTTTCCGGAAAATCGATCCTAGCCGTTAAAAACTTTTACAAAGTTGATGAGGTGATCGTAATACATGATGATTTGGATCTTCCTTTTGGTGCGCTACGTTTCAAAATTGGCGGTGGTCACGGGGGACATAATGGACTTAAATCTGCGGATGCCGCTATTTCCCCTGAATATCTACGTGTGCGTATGGGGATTGGCAAACCTGAACATAAATCGCAAGTGGCTGATTACGTTTTGCACCCCTTTGCTCCCGATGAGCAATTGCATCTAGGTGAATGGATTGCAAAGGCCGCCGATGCGGTAGAACTTTTATGGCGCTTGCCTTGCGCTGAAGTCGCGTCAAAGTGTTCTATCAAAGCTTTAAAGGTATAATAAAAACCATTTAACTATATTTGGGTCTGCATGCTTTTTTTTAAAACGGTCTCGTTTTTATATCTTCGCTATTGTCTTATTATCTTGGCATCATTAACCGCATTTATGGTGGGTTTTGATCTCATGGGCAATACCGTCGGGCTTCCCCTCTCTGCGAATTTATTGATTATTTATGTCGTGTACAAATGGATGTACGCTGTTGATATGATGCTGCCTATTTCATTGGTATTCGCTTTTATCGCGGCGCTTGTTGAGTTGATCCGCTCCAATGCATTAACGGCTTTTTACGCACTTGGGTATTCACGGCTAAAGGTTCTAGTCCCCTTTGTATTTGTAGCAACCTTTTTGATTCTAGTTCATATTCTTGCACACGCCACTTCTTTTGCCAGGGCAAACGAATATGCCGATAATTTGAGAGAAACCTCTCAAGTATTAACCCCTACCAATAATTTATTTTTTACCCATGAAGGCAATTATATTTATTTTGGAAGCCTTGATCCATTGACGCAAAGTGCGCATGAGATACGCATTTTTACATTTAGTAACGGGATTTTAACCGAAGCATTAAGTGCTCAAGAGGCCCATTATGAAGATCGCTACTGGGTTATACAAAAGGCACATTTGATCCGTCCTCCTGCCGCATTAGATTTGAAGGGTAAGGGAATCGTAACGAAAGATGCCCAAACGATACAGGTACTGCATGATTTTCGTCCAAAAATTTTGGATCAAATTTATGAGGGAAAAGTGAATTTCACGATCATGGATGCGTTGGATGCGAAAAAGTTATTAAAAATGCAAAACATTGATCTTTCGAAGGTGACCAGTTCTTTGTACCGTATCTTTGCGACACCATGGTTTGCGTTGATGATTATTCTTGTTGTGTACACGTATGCTCCTGTAGGTGCACGTTTTGTGAATCTTTCATTTTACAGTTTTGGTGCGATTTTAGGAACATTGATCGTATGGGGGGTATTGTTTATGGGTGGAGAGCTCTCCAATAATAAGACGCTTTCCCCGGAGGTGGGGATATTGGCTCCAATCGTCTTGCTTGGGGGATATATGGCGCTACGTCTAAGTCGATTTAAGGTAAAATCGCACAAAAATTTATCAAAAAAAGGTTAACACGTGATCCAATTTAAAGCCTTGGCACAGACCTATGGAACTCCTTTATATGTTTATGATTTTGATGCTATGAAAGAGCAGTTTGAAGCGCTTAAAGAAGCGTTTCGTGGTAGAAAATCGATTCTTGCTTATGCTGTTAAGGCTAATTCGAATTTGAGCGTTATCAAACATTTTGCGGCACAAGGATCGGGTGCGGATTGTGTTTCCATCGGTGAAGTACGTCGTGCATTGATGGCTGGTGTTCCTAAATACCGTGTTATTTTCAGCGGTGTCGGAAAACGTGATGATGAAATTCGTGAAGCGATCGAGAGTGATATTTTGTATATCAACGTAGAGAGCGAAGGTGAACTTGGGCGTGTTGAAACGATTGCAAAAGAGCTGAATATAAAAGCGCGTATCAGTATTCGTGTTAATCCCAATATTGACCCCAAAACGCATCCATACATCTCTACGGGGCTGCATGATAATAAATTTGGGGTGGAAATTGACGCGGCGAAGCGGATGTACATCCATGCAAAAAACTCTGAGAATCTAGATGCTGTAGGGGTTCACTTTCATATTGGAAGTCAACTCACCGAGCTAGAACCAATCTATGAAGCGGCGGTTATCGTGGCAGATTTATTACGCTCACTGCAAGCAATAGATATCGAGTTGAAATTTTTTGACATCGGTGGCGGGCTTGGAGTGCGTTATGATAATGAAACGACGATCACTCCGTATAATTACGCGCAAGCGATTTTGGGGGCACTCAAAGGGATTGACGTGACAATCATCTGCGAACCGGGACGTTTTTTGACAGCAAATGCCGGATATTTTTTGACAAAAGTGTTGTACGAGAAGCAAAATGGGATAAAACGCTTTGTGGTAGTTGATGGTGCTATGAATGACTTGATTCGCCCGAGTTTGTACAATGCGTATCACCGCATAGAAGCTATTGGTAAAACTTCTGAAGCAACACCGGTGGATGTGGTAGGGCCAGTCTGTGAAAGTGGTGATTTTTTAGCTAAAAATTATCCCCTTCCTGCGATGGAACATAATGATTTATTGGTCGTGCACAGTGCAGGCGCTTATGGTTTTGGTATGGGGAGTAACTACAATACGCGTGGTCGTTCAGCTGAAGTAGCAGTGGAAAATGGGGAAGCCCGCATCATCCGTGCACGCGAAACGTTTGAAGATTTGATCGCATTAGAGCGCGAGTACCTGTAATGTTCTTCATTGACGTGCAAGGGACTTTGATAGAGGACAACAGCAAGCAGCCCATTCGCGGTGCTGTTGCGTTTATTGATCACTTGAATACGTCCAATATCCCGTATATGGTCATAACCAACAGTACGAAGTATCCCAGCGATGAATTTTTGGCGTATCTCAATTCCATTGGATTGGCTATACCAAAAGATCATTATCTCGATCCGTTGATGGTACTAGAACGTCATATAGCATCTAATGAAAAAGTAGCGGCATATGGGTCAAAATCGTTTTTAGACGTGTTGGTTTCAATGGGATACACGCTCGATTATACTCAACCAGATGCGGTATTGATTGCAATTAAAGAAGATTTTTCCAGCCATGAGTACGCGCAGATGATAGAGTTTATTTTATCAGGCGCACGTCTGATCGGGATGCATGAGACATCGTTGTATGCCAAAAACAATAAGCGCTATCCTGGTGTAGGCGCAGTGTTAAAAATGTTGGAATTTGCAACCTCTTGCCCCTATACAGTTGTCGGTAAACCAAGTAAAACTTTTTTTGATGAAGCATTGATCCGTATGAGTAAACAGCATGAGAATGTACGTTTTGAAGACATTACCATCATTAGCGATGATATGAGCGGTGATCTCATAGGTGCGCAGGAGCTTGGAATGAAGGGACTGTTTGTCTTGAGCGGTAAATATCGTAATAGAGATGAAATACTGCCAAAGTTGAGTTTAAATGAGCAGCCTTATGCAGTATATGAAGATATGCAAGAGGTATTGGAGAGTTTATGAATACATTAGAAGAGTGCCGAAGCCTTATAGATACGCTGGATAATGAAGTTATAGCGTTGCTGAATCGCCGTATGGAAGTTGTACGGCGTGTGGGAGAAATCAAGCATGAGAGCAAGGGCGCTATATATCGTCCTGAGAGGGAAAAATCGATTATCGATCGTTTAAGTAAGCTCAGTTTAGAGAGTGGCGGGTTATTGAATCGCCCTGCAATTGAAGCTATTTTTCTTGAAATATTTGCCGTAGCTCGAAATTTGGAATTACCGGAGCGTATTGCCTATTTGGGACCAGAAGGAAGCTTTACTCATCAAGCCGCAGAATCTCGTTTTGGAGCGATGAGCGACTATCTCTCGTTGGGCTCTATTGAAGCTGTTTTTAAAACACTCGAAGCGGGTCGTGCCAAGTTTGGCGTAGTCCCGATTGAGAACAGCCGTGATGGGGTTGTCGGGGAAACATTGGACCTTCTTGGGAAAGGAAGTGTCAAAATTGTAGCAGAGTTGTACATGCCTATTCATATGGCATTTGTTTCAAAAGCTGAAAAGCTTCATCAAATTAAACGTATCTATTCCAAAGACAAGGGATTCGGACAGTGCCGTGAGTTTTTACTGGAACACGGCTTTGAGAGAATTGAACATATCCCCGTAGAATCGACAGCAAAAGCAGCTGTTTTGGCGTCCAAAGATCCAGAAGCTGCGGCAATATGTTCTCACATCGCAGCCAAACTGTACGGAGTGCCGACGTTGTTTGAAAACATCGAAGACGCGCATAACAATGCAACCCGATTTTTTATTCTTAGTGATTTTAAAAATGCTCCCAGCGGTGAAGATAAAACATCGATTTTGGTACGGTTGAAAGATGCTCAAAAAGCGGGGGCTTTGGTCCACTTCTTGGAAGACTTTGATGCAGCTGCGATTAATCTCAGCAAAATCGAGAGTCGACCATCCAGAGAAAATGATGGTTTTGGCTACTGGTTTTTCATAGATTTTTTTGGTCACATAGATGAGCCTAGAGTAGAGAAAATGATGGAAAAACATGTGAATGAAGTGACTTGGTTAGGAAGCTACGTAAAGGGAGAATTATGAATTTTAACAGCGCATTAGAGAACATAAAAAGCTATGAGGCAGGTAAGCCTATCGAGCTTGTGGTACGTGAATACGGTATTGATAAAGATCACATTGTAAAATTGGCGAGTAATGAAAATCCATTTGGATGTTCTCCAAAGGTCAAAGAGGCTGTCCGCAACATCATTGACAATATGTCTTTGTATCCAGATGATTCAATGGTGAAGTTAAAAAATGCCCTTGGGGATAAATACGGTATCAATTTGGATGAAATGGTGATTGGTGCGGGAAGTGATCAGGTTATCGAATTTGCAATCCATGCCAAGGCGCATAATGGCTCGAAAGTATTGATGAACAGTGTTACGTTTGCGATGTATGAAATCTATGCGAAGCAAGTGGGTGCAGTGATTGTCCGTACGGCGTCAACACAACACGATATGGACGAATTTTATGCACTGTATCAAGAACACAAACCCTCTATTATCTTTTTATGTACCCCTAATAATCCAACGGGTGATGCTATAGAAGCAGAATCTATGCTCTCTTTTATTGAAAAAATAGACAGCAATACTTTAGTCATCGTTGATGGTGCCTACATGGAGTACGCCCGTTTTAAAGATCCCTCAAAAGCAGTAGATCCTAAATCTCTTGTCCAAAAATTTGACAACGTCCTATTTCTAGGGACATTTTCAAAAGCATACGGTTTGGGCGGAATGCGTGTTGGATATGGGATTGCACAGTCGCATATAATTAAAGCGCTTTATAAAGTACGCCCCCCGTTTAATATCACGACACTTTCTTTGGAAGCAGCTTCTGTTGCCCTGGAAGATGAAGCGTTTGTGAACGAATGTATTGCCGATAATTTTAGCCAAATGAAGCGATACGAAGCGTTTGCAGAGGCAAAAGAGATCGAAATAATAGACAGTTATACTAACTTTGTCACATTATCGCTTTCTAAAGAGAAAAATTCATCTCAAATAGCACAAGCATTGTTAAAAAAGGGTATGATTATACGAGATTTAAGCAGTTATGGATTGAATGCAATTCGTGTGACGATTGGTACGGAAGTACAAAATAGTCGATTCTTCGAGCTCGCCGAGCCGTTATTATAATAATTATTTAGGTACCAATGGATTTTAAAGCCCTTTTTTCGCAACTTGTTGTTTTATTTAATAAATTAACGCAAGCACAAAAGATTATCATTGGCGCGGCTATTGCCAGCATCATCGGATTTCTTTTATTTCTCGTTATTTTTACATCGGACCCAAAGAAAGAGGGCAAAGAGGGGTATCAAGTTCTCTTTGAACAGTTAACTCCGCAGGACGCTGCCCAAGTGGTTGCGCAACTAGAAAAAGACAAAATTCCTTATAAGATTCCTAGAGACAACGTTATTGAAGTACCCAAAGAAGTTGTTTATAAAGAACGTATTACGATTGCTTCCATGGGAATCCCAAAAGAAGGACATGTTGGTTTCGAGCTGTT
>JAQTOQ010000005.1 GCA_028713245.1 Sulfuricurvum sp.
CTCTGAACCTAGAGCATAAACGCTCCGTTTAAGACGTATTAATTCTCCTTTTTTAACCATAGTATTGATTTTAATGATAGGTTGCTCATACTCTTGTTCTAAGATAGGCTTGATCATCTCTGTTGTAAAAACATTAAGACCGATCAGCTTTTTTAGTTGATATATATTCATGGGAATATTATACATTCTTAATTTATATTAATCAATACATTGTTTAAAAATATGGTTTATGTATATTTTCTATTCCATTTAACTTTAAATACGATTAAGATTATGTAATTTTTGTGTTATATATTGAAAAATTTCCTACTCGCAACAATCATGTTTCAATTCGTACATTAATATAGAAACCCAACGTGCCGAGATAGACGCTAAAAATAAAGAACTCAAAACACAGCGCTCCTGTCCTAACCTCTCTTGCGTGTCCATAGCACGTAATTGTGTTGTGCAATATCAAACTGTGATACAAGCTCCTTAAATGCATCCTCATACACATAGCTCTCTTTTAGCTCTGCTTTTTTTTCAATCATCTCTGCAATCTTGCTGATGGCGTTATAACACAATGAGGAGGAACTCCCTTTGATAGAGTGTGCATGCAATTTTATTGCATCATAATCCTCTGCCTCAATCGCATCCTTGAGCATCTGCAAAGTGACTGCCACCGTTTCAAAGAATGTAGCATAAAGTTTAATCATAATCTCATCTGTGAGATGCAGCATCTCTTTGAGCTTGCTAAGCACCTCTTCAAACTCTTGTATTTGTTGTACTTCACCGCTCATTGCGACTCCTTTGAGGTTGAATAGCGCATTAACACGCGATGCAATTCATCGTACACTAATGGTTTCGCGAGATAGTCATTCATGCCTGCTGCGGCAAACTCTTCGGCATCCCCCTTCATCACATTGGCTGTGAGTGCAACTATTGGTAAATCTGGATGAGTTTTACGTATCAACCGAGTGGCTTGGATTCCATCCATTCCAGGCATATTGATGTCCATAAATACCAAATCATAGCTATTATTCGTCACCATAGATACCCCTTCTTCTCCATTGTTAGCAAAATCGGCTGTTATCCCATAGTGATGGCTGAGCAGTTCACCAATTAGCATACGATTTATCGGATAGTCATCCACCACTAACACGCGCAAGTCGAGTAGCTGCATCTCTTCTTTTTCCGCTACGAGTTGGGTATCATCGACTGTCTCATCGCATTTTTCACCTCTTATAGCAAACGAAAAAGTGGCCCCTCTCCCCTCTTCGCTGTCTATGGTGATCTTTCCGCCCATGAGATCTACCATCGCATACGCAATAGAAAGTCCCAAACCTGTCCCTCCAAACTGACGTGTTATGGAGGCATCAGCTTGGGTGAATTTTTCAAATATTTTACTCTGCTTGCCTTTTGGAATTCCGATGCCCGTGTCGGTCACGCTGAACTTGAGAATTTGATCGTTTTGGCTCTCTTGCTCTATTTCGATTTTTACATGAACCGAACCCTCTTGAGGAGTAAATTTGAGCGCATTACTGATGAGATTGCTCAACACCTGTTTGATACGAAGAATATCAAGAATCAAACAGTTCTCAATGTTTTCATCCATCGTGAACTTATAATCAATTTTTTTAATCTCTGCTTGCGGGACAAAAAGTTCAAAAGCACTTAGCAACTGCGCTTTTGGATTGCTTTTGATCAACTCTATCTCGATTTTTCCCTCTTCTATTTTGGAATAATCCAAAACATCGTTGACAATGTGCACTAGCGTCTCTATAGAGCTCTCCACAATATTCACATAATGACGCTGAGTCTCATCCAAAATTGTTTTTGAAAGCAGATGAACATACCCTGCAATACCGTTTATCGGCGTTCGTATCTCATGGCTCATGTTGGCGACAAACGCTGCTTTAATCCGTTGGGCCTCCTGCGCCTTCAAGCGGCTATTTTCTATCTCGCTGACATCATGGCGTAATCCTAAATACTCTATAACTTTGCCGTTTTCGTCCACGATAGGACAAATCAAATTTTTAACAAAATATGATTCCCCGTTCTTCGTACGATTCTCCAACATCCCATGCCAGCTTTTCCCTCGCTGAATTGTGTGCCACATCTCCTTAAATACACTCCTCGGCACGTTAGGATGCCGTACTATACTGTGTGGCTGTCCTAACAGTTCTTGTTGCGTATAGCCACTTATCTCTATAAACAGTGGATTGACGTTGGTTATAATCCCTTTTGGGTCCGTTCGTGAGACAATCATACTTTCTTCAACTGCTTTTTTATATTGCTCACTGAGTAACACTGAACGATTGTAACGATATATGTACCACATCAGTAACGCCAGCAATGAGGCAATAGAACCCAACAAGACCAGAAACTGATGCCACTGTGTCGTATACAACGTATGATTGGGAGTTATTTCGACCATATATGCAGCATATTTCTCATCAATCTGTTTCACAGGACTGAGCACAATCATTGTATTTTTACCTCTATACGTGAATACAAGGGCTTGTGCTTTTTCTTGTCTGAGGGCATTTACAATTTTGACTTTGTTTTCGGAGAGCAAACTCTTTAACTCACCTTTCTCAAATCCCTGAGACCCTTTTTCCAAAGCACTCTCTTTATCTTCGACATATTCGTCTCCAAAAAGAGAATTTTGATAGATCTTTGCCATATCTGTTTTTTTGGTTTTAGTCATGACAATACTGCGCTTCACCAATAACGTCAATGCACTGTGATCCTGAAGCATCGCTTGGCGTTTTAATGCCAAAAAGGGATATGCTATCTCTACACTTCCTGCATAATTTTTCTGATTATACAACGGATATATCGTTCTAAATCCAGAAAAACGTTTACCTGTCTCAAATGCAATTACTTTTTTTTTGCTTCGTTGTGCATAAACGAGACTTGGCCGTACAATCCTCAGAGAATCGCCAAATTCTTCGGGTTTATGTACGCGTAAAAATCCCACCTGTCCCGGCAGATGAAAAAACAAGAGCTGTGTATCAAACTCTTTTAATCCAGCAAAAACACCTTTCATCCGCTCGTGCAGTTCACGCCGCAGTACCATTTGCCCCGCAGCATCACTATGCTGTGCTTGGGCCATAATCTCAGGGACTCTAGGGGAACTTAAAAACATCCGATAATAGTTGTCTATCATCCGCTGCTGCATAAACCGATATCTTTCCATGCGCTTATCAAATTCACGCACATGTTCTTGCGTATATGTGTCTGTTAGGATTTCATAGCGAGTGTACAGCATTGCGCTTACAGCACCCATTACTGCAACATATAATGCTATATATAAATATGATTTATGTCTATATGGTCGTATCATTATTCTTGCCTTTATAAAATCACCCGGGTTCATCCCTCTTCTTTGGCGACGTACAGTACCATGAGTTAATCATGCTGCTATTTTAGCATAATGTGTGTTTTCACGCGGGCTTTGACACCCAACACATTAACGCCGCTGTTATGAGCCCCATCACCCATGTTTTCATCGTCATCAATGATTAATATTTTTTTTATGCTTTAAACCTATTTTTTACCTCTGAAGAGTCTCGCTAGGTTCATAAAAATAATACCCTTGGCAAGTATCAATACCAAGTTCCAAAACTTTACGATAAATTTCTTCTGAAGCAACAAATTCTGCGACGGTACTCAATCCCATTTCACGCGCGAATTCACATATATGACGAACAATGATTTGAGAATTGTGATCGTGCGGGAGATTTTTGATAAGTGATGCATCTATTTTGAGGGTGTCGATGTTAAGTTTTAGAACATGATCAAAATTTGAATAGCCCGAACCGAAATCATCTATGGCAAACGAACACCCAAGATCACGAAATCGTTCAACAAATGTACTGACTTGCCCATAGTTCGTAATTCCCTCCGTTTCCAAAACCTCAAAGATGATAAATTGTCCAATTTTTCTGCGCACAATCGCCTCTTCCATATAATCTGCTAGTTCTGTATTGAGAATATCTTCATTAGAAAGATTGATGCTCACTTTAGTCTCTAACCCCTCAAAACGCTCCAAAACTTTATCAATCATGACTTTGGCAAGAGAGGGATACAAGCGGATTTTTTGAGCAATCTCGAGAAAATGAAACGGAGAGACGATGGTGCCATTGGCTTTTATCAATCGAATCAGCGCTTCGTATTTTACAATTTTATGGGTTTTAGTATCCACTATCGGCTGATAATACGGGACGATACGATCGTCTTGGAGAGCTTCCTTGATCTCTTTGTACCACTCAATATTTTTTTCCTGCTCTTTTTTTGCACCCAACACAGGTGTGTAAACCAGTAGACTTTTATGTTCCAATTTTGCTTGTTTGAGTGCGCGCGTCGCATTTTCAAATACTTTATCCGATGCAGGATCAAAACCGACACTAATCGTCAAGATCACCTCAATTCCCTCAATCATAAATGACTCTTCCGCCGTTTTATCAATCAAATATTCCAAAAAAGCGATATTGTTATCCACCTCCTCCTTATTCTTAAACAGCAGCGCGTATTCATCACTCCCCAGCATGTACAATGAGATTTCAGACGTTTTTTCGATTTTTTTTGTCAACCAGTGCCCATATCCCGCGAGCACTTGATCCCCTATTCCTACTCCGTACACATCATTTATATCACTGAATCGGTCAATATTGAGAATAGCAAGCGCATGCATATCCTGATGCGAAAGCGCATCAATAAGCGACATACGATTTGCCAATCCAGTCACGACATCCACTTGCAAATGGTGGGTAAGCTGGTCTCTTTGTGTATACGCATGAATCGCGAATCCAATATCACCTGCGAGCTCTTCGAGCATCTCCACCTCTTTTTGGAGGAATCCCTCACTAACTCTTCCATATAAACTCAGCACCCCAAAAGGCTTCTCCCCAACGCGTCCTCGCAACGGTAACGCGATAAACGAACCATCATTCTCTTCTCTCGCGATAAAACTCCATGTCGCCAATGACTCATTTTTCTCCAAATGGTCCATGGTCACGATCTGATCCTCAGAGTAGGCGTGAATACTCGGAGCATACGCAAACATCTCTTCAGAATGATTCAAGTGTATTTTCAACCCTCGATGCAATAATCTACTCTCATCGTCCGTGCATCCTACAACTTCCATCTCATCATCATGAACAAGCCCTATCCAACAAATTCCGTATTCTGTATGTTTGCTTAAACGTTCACAGCACTTTTGACTCAATTCGTCCGCGTTTGTAGAGGAGACAAGATAACCGTTAACATCCGCAACGGTACGCAGTATCCCATCGAGATAGCAAGACTCGCTCAAAGATGCTTGAAGCTTTTCATTTTGCTCACTCATCGTACGAAAAGTGTTTGCAATCGTTTGGCTCAAACCGGAAAATTCATTGATAAAATAGTGTTCTTTCTGCTCATCTTTTGTTTTGACCATCACGGCAAGCTTTTTGAGCGGATAGAGGAAAAGCTGTTGTGCTAAAAACCATGCCAAAATAACAATTCCGAGCATAACGAGAAACAACCCTGCGCCAAACATCCATGCCAGCCGATCAAGCTGTCCATAGATGTATTCATGATCCACCTCTATAAACAGTTGAAGAGTCTGTATTTTCTCCCCATCAAAATACTCAAATTCACTTTGATAATTTCGGATTGATCTGTTAACTATCCTCATATTTATATGCGACATGGGTTGATACTCTTTTGAAATACGTGTATTAATTTTCGAACGCATGGAGGAATAAGCAATTGTTTTACCATCCATACAAAGTGAGACCTCGGCTATCGCAGGATCAATAGCCGATACCCGATCCAAAATAGATTGTAAATGAAATTCTTGCCCTTTATTCCGCAAGATTACTTTTAGATCTTCCTCGAGCCTGAAAACGCTTTGCGCTATTCCATTGGTCATATATCCCAAAACAGCCTTACGTTCAAAGCTGTAAAACCCTGCGGCAAGCGCCCCTACCATGAGAATAAATCCTAAAACAGACGCGATAACAAAGTGATTGATTTTCATCGTATCAATCTATTAGTTAGTATATTCTGATTTTTAAGTACTTGCCTAACAGGCGAAGGGACATCCTCTCCTATCCATTGAATTTGATGCGTACTGCTCAGAAAATCTTCATACGATTCTCCCTCCAGATATCCCGCTATCGTGGCATAGAATTCTTTGGGGTCTTTACGCAATTGATTGCGTGCACGCTCGAAAATCGCTTTTAAACCTTGATAATTGTCAGCATGCTCTTCCATGGAACTTTTTTTGACAAACAGTGCATCAATAGCATGAAATGTTTTTAGGGTGCGGGTTGACGCTACAACATTTAATCCCTTGTTTTTCATCTGAGACACATACGGTTCGTAGGTGATAATCATCAACGGTTTCTCAGATTTAGCCATAACTTCCATGCTTTTTTGAGAGCTGTCGATGAGGATGTATTTGTTTTTATCCAAACCGTTTTCACGGATAAAGGCATTGAACATATCTTGATTAAGCGAGCCCATCTCCAGATAAACACTGATCTTCTCGTCCATCTGCAAAAGCTGTTGAAGCGTGCGGTTTGAGAGAATCGCATCGGCACCGTACGATTGATCGATAAGAAAAACAGTGGTAAGCTCCTCTTTGTTTTTAAAATGCAGCAGTTCATACTGCGTTGCGGTGAAACCTTGAGTAAACCCTTTGTCAAACAGACGTGCATTATCAGAGAGGTCTACGAGCCAGATAAATTTGAACGGTGTTTCCTCCAGCCACCCTTTTTCCTGTGCATACATAAATGGCGTAAAGCCGACCCATGGGTTGGTCGAAATATTGATTTGAGGATGTTGCGACGTCGAAAACACTTTCCACACGCCATATCCGGTAGCGGCAAAAACGAGCAACAAACTAAAAATGATTAGCAACTTTTTCATAACTTTACCACCGTATAAAAAATACATCTCGATTATTTTAACTAAAAAATATTATAATACAAGCTAAAAAGAAACCTTGGCGATGAAATTCCTACTTATACTCTCCTTACTCCTCTATAGCGCATTGGGCTATGATGTCGGCAACGGCAAAAGTGTGATTGTTCCTCTGGATAAACCGTACGGTATTTTACAGCTCAATGACCGCAACATTACGGTACTGCCGCATCCCGTCTATCCGAGCAAAGGGTTCGTAATTGTCCCGATGGATTACTATGAAAAACCTCATCTTGTTCATGCAAACTACACCAATAGCATAGAGCATACTAGCGTAGAGATAAACGTCACGTGCGCCCTTTATCCCAACGAAGTACTCAGCGTTGATAACTCAAAAGTATGCCCACCACCTGAAGTTCTTCAGCGCATAGCAGATGAAAAAGCCGAAGCCGAGCATATTTACAAACACATTACACCGGAGCGTTATTGGAACAAGCCGTTTGTTCGTCCTATCGATTCCATCACAACCAGCGAGTATGGCAGTGCACGCACCTATAACGGTGTTTTAAAGAGTTATCACGGAGGGGTCGATTTTCGCGCTAAAACCCCACTGCCCATTTTGGCAAGCAACGACGGTGTTGTGGTGCTGGTCAAAGATCGTTATTACTCAGGAGGGACAATCATCATCGATCACGGAGAGGGAGTCTACAGCTGTTATTTTCACATGAGCCAATTTGATGTCAAAGTAGGCGATCCCGTCATCCAAGGACAGGATATGGGTTTAAGCGGTGCAACAGGACGCATCACGGGACCACATTTGCATTTTGGGTTTATGATACAGGGAATTCAAAGCGATCCCATTGAGTTTATGGCACAAATCAATCAATTATTTGAGCCCAAAGAGCTTGTTAGTCTTTCAGTACCGCCCACGCAAAACCGCCCAATCCCACAATCACCACGATCATCAAAAATCCCAGTTGAAACCAATCCATTACCGTCATTGTCCAACCTCGCTGAGCTCTTTTTCTTTTAGCTGACCGCATGCTGCACTGATATCCAACCCTTTGGAATCACGTATCGTACACAACACACCGTGAGCTTCCAAGTAATCGCGGAATTTCGTCATATCAGCTCTTGTCGGACGCGCATAGTCCGTTCCCTCGTATGGGTTAAAAAATATAAGATTCACTTTTGCTTTTATTCCGTGCAAGAGTTTTACAAGTTTTTTAGCCGAAACCAGATCATCATTTTTATTTTTGATCACAAGATACTCAAACATTACCCGCTTACGCGCATCGATCGGAAAACGTTTCACTGCCTCGATGATAGAAGCGATGTTATATGCTTTATTCATCGGGATAAGCTCACTGCGCAATTCATCATCCACTGCATGAAGCGAAATCGCGATGTGAACACCCAAATCCATTTCGCCCAGCTTATCGATTTTCGTACTCAGACCGCTCGTTGATACCGTTTGGCGTTTACCTGAGATGCTTAGCCCCTCTTCGTCTTTGAAAATCGTGATTGCTTTTGCCAAATTTTCAAGATTATCGAGTGGTTCACCCATCCCCATATAGACTATATTAAGACGGCGCTGTGCCGAGAGGCCATTGTCCATTTTCACAGCAAGTACTTGCGCTACGATCTCACCTGCACTTAAATCACGCGTAAATCCACCTTTGGCTGTTAGACAAAATGAACACCCTACTTTACATCCAACTTGCGTAGAAACACAAACAGTAAAACGCGCTTCATGTTCAATCTTACCTTCTTCATCAATGGCTTCATCTTTCATCTTCAGCCATACGGTTTCAATCGTTTTTCCATCACGCAATTCAAACAGGTATTTAACCGTCCCATCACTCGAGCACTCTTTGCGCGCGATTTTCAGAGGCATAATGTCATAACGCTCAGCCAGTTCTTCGCGCATTGCTTTGGGAAGATTTTGCATCTGCTCAAAACTGGTAGCATATTGCTGATAAATCCATCCCCAAATCTGTTTTGCACGAAACGAAGGCTTGACAAGAGCCGCTAACTCCGATTTAGTATAGTCCAGCAAACATAACTTACCCACGCAGCATCCCTTTTTCTTCCAAGTGAGCTTTTAAAAGTACTTTTGCAAAACCATGATTAGCAATAAAGTCCTGATGTGCATGCGTATTACAATAATTGGTAATGCAAAAAACACCCCCTGCAGGAATCCCAAATACTTGCGCCACACGCATAACAGCGAAAAACTCCATGTTTTCAATTCCCATTCCAAGCGCTCTCATTTGTTTCATCGCACGCTCACTCGTCGTTATATAATTTGACGAGTTAACAATAACATCTTTGCTCTCTTGAGTTTGGGCAGAAATCACATTATCTATGGGTGTATACGCATTTTTATCCAAAAATCCTAACTCAATGTTAGCCGCTGTTTTAGACTCCACAATGTCGTGTATGTTATACATACCGTAACTGCCGGCACTCCCGACAAAAAGAATGAATTCCGGTTTGTCTGTCAAACAAATGCGGGTTAAACTCATCGCACTGTCCACTAAACCCACCCCTATGGGTGTCGCAAAATCAAACGTCTCGTTATTACCGGCGCAAAGTATCATAACCGCACCGCGATACCGTTATCGCGTAAATAGCGTTTGAGCTCCATAATATCAATCTCTTTATAGTGAAAAATACTCGCAGCAAGCGCCGCATCCGCCCCATGATCAAATGCTTCTTTGATATGTTCCATCGTTCCGGCACCGCCGCTTGCAATAATAGGAACATTGACTGCACGGCTGATTTGTTCAGTAATAGAGAGATCAAATCCGGCTTTCGTGCCATCTGCATCCATCGACGTTAACAGTATTTCACCTGCACCGCGGTTCACGACTTCTTTTGCCCATTCCAGCGCGTTTATGCCCGTATCCACACGGCCACCGTTGAGATAGACATTCCACTGATCACCTGTGCGTTTCACGTCAATCGCGACCACAATACACTGCGCACCAAATCGTTTGGCACCCTCATCGATAAATCCAGGACGCTTAATCGCTGCAGAGTTAATGCTCACTTTGTCACATCCAACATTCAATAAACGGTAAATATCATTAAGCTCGCGTATACCACCGCCAACGGTGAGAGGAATAAACACTTCACGCGCCACTTGTTCAACTATATGTACAATAGTGTCACGCTGCTCATGCGATGCCGTAATATCTAAAAATGTGAGCTCATCAGCCCCTTCATCATTGTATCGTTTGGCAATTTCAACAGGATCCCCTGCGTCTTTTAGCCCGACAAAATTAACACCCTTTACTACGCGGCCGTCTTTGACGTCCAAACAGGGGATAATCCGTTTAGCAAAATATTCCATACTCTTCCTATCTTCTGCTGTTAATGCTAATAGTATATCGCTTCTTCACTAATTTATTTATTTACTTTTATATTTAGACTTTATTGGATATACTCCAAAGAATGCAGAACCGTACTACCAAAGCCAAAAAAAGATTTGGTCAGAATTTTTTACGTGACGAGAGTGTCGTTGCCCAAATCATCCAATCGATGCCCCTTACCCCTCACCGTATTGCGGAGATCGGGCCTGGGTTAGGTGATTTAACTAAGTATTTAGTTGATGTCAAAAGTGTCACCGCTTTTGAGGTCGATACCGATTTATGCAAGCATTTACAGCACCAATTTGCCGATGCCATCGCTACCAATAAACTCACACTCCGATGCGGAGATGTGTTGGAAACTTGGAATAGTGAGCTTTTGGATGAGCCGTACGATCTAGTGGCAAATTTGCCCTATTACATCGCGACAAACATCATACTAAAAGCCCTCGCCGATCCGGCGTGTAAAAATATGCTTGTCATGATTCAGCGTGAAGTAGCGGAAAAATTCTCCGCTACACCCAATGAGAGAGCTTTTGGAGCTCTAAGCGTAATAACACAGAGTGTGGCAGACGTCGAAATCGTCCTCCATGTTCCGCCTACTGCGTTTGAACCCGCTCCAAAAGTCGATTCAGCCGTACTGCTCTTTCGAAAGACGGCAAATCGTAATGATGAAGAATTTGAGGAGATGTTGCGCAGTGCATTCACGCAACCTCGTAAAACTCTTTACAAAAATCTCACTGCACGCTACGATGGCGCCGTTGTGACTCAAGCGTTTGAAACGCTCGAACTCGAACGTACCATCCGACCTCATCAGCTTAGCACCTCTGACTTTCACCGACTCTACGCCCTATTACAATAGTCATTTTTTGACTAAAAAACGTCGTAGTATCGATCGTACATAATTTACATAATTCATATACACAAATAACCAATAATTTAATAAAGGATTACCATGGCAGACGAAAATACAGAAATTCAACCACAAACTCAAACAGATACCCGTCCTCAAGGCGAAAATCGTCCTCCACGCAACGAAAATCGCAGACCTTTTAGACCAAGAAATAATAACACTCGCCCTGATGGGAGCACCGAAGAAGGCGCACCGAGAGAAGGTCAAGATAACCGTCCTCCTCGCACTGACAATCGCCCACCAAGACAGGACAATCGTCCACCGCGCACTGACAATCGTCCTGCACGCAATGATAATCAACCTCCTCGTACCAATCATATGATTCGCAATCCCCTTCCTAATGATAACGCAACCGATTTGTCCACTGAGAGTGAAAACAATGCACGTCCACAACGTAGTGGCGGCGGTCGTGGCGGTCGTCGCGGTTCTGGAAGTACTCCGATTGACACGAATCTACGTGACTTTGTATTGAAGAATCAAGAGATTCACAAAAATCGTCTTAATCCGCATCTAAAGCTTAATTTAGACAACAATGAAAAAATCAAAATCACCCCATTGGGTGGATTAGGCGAAATCGGCGGAAATATCACTGTTATCGAAACTGAAAATGAAGCAATTATCATTGACATCGGAATGAGTTTCCCCAACGAAGAGATGCACGGTGTTGACATCTTGGTTCCTGACTTCACATACCTACGTGAAATTCGCAAGAAAATCGTAGCAATCATTATCACTCACGCACACGAAGACCACATTGGTGCTGTACCATATTTCTTCAAAGAAATGCAGTTTCCAATCTACGGAACACCACTACCGCTTGCCATGATCGGTAACAAATTCGACGAGCATCACATGCGTGATTTTCGCCGTTATTTCAACCCGATCGTAAAGCGTGAAGTGTACCGAATCGGTAACGATTTTGATATCGAGTGGATGCACATGACTCACTCGATCATCGATTCTAGCTCATTGGCAATCACGACAAAAGCGGGAACCGTTATTCACACGGGTGACTTCAAAATTGATTTTACCCCTGTTGATGGTTATACAGCAGACATTCACCGTCTTGCCCACTACGGTGAAAAAGGTGTTTTATGTCTCCTAAGTGACTCTACAAACTCATACAACAAAGAGTGGACTCCAAGTGAGCTTGCAGTTGCCCCTGGTTTTGACCGTATTTTCTCAAAGGCTGAGGGACGTATCATCATGTCTACGTTCAGCTCAAACATTCACCGTGTTTACCAAGCAATACAATACGGTATGAAATGCAATCGTAAGATTTGTGTTATCGGACGATCAATGGAACGTAATCTCGAAATCGCAATGCAGTACGAGTACATCAAACTTCCTAAAAATATCTTCGTGGATGCCGAAGAAGCAAACCGCATGAACGATAAAGACGTATTAATTATCACAACAGGAAGTCAAGGTGAGCCTAGTTCTGCACTTTTTCGTATGGCTATCGGTGAGCACCGTCATATCAAGATCAAACCAACCGACTTGATCGTTCTCTCCGCTCGTGCAATTCCAGGTAACGAAGGATCTATTTCGGGTATGTTGAACTATCTTCAACGTGCAGGCGCTCGTGTTGCCAATGATCGTGATATTCACGTATCGGGACACGCAAGCATGGAAGAGCAAAAACTCATGCTGCGTCTTACTAATCCGAAATTCTTCCTTCCGGTTCATGGTGAATACAACCACATCATGAAACATCGTGAAACAGCTATTAGCTGTGGCGTTCCTGAACGTAATATTCTTCTTATGAACGATGGTGACTGCATTGAAGTAAGCAGTAAAATGATGCGTAAATCAAAAACGGTTAAAACTGGAAAAACATACATTGATAACCAGAACAACCACCAAATCGAAGATGACATTGTCATCGATCGTCAAAAAATGGCAAGCGAGGGGATGGTTATCCTTGTGGCACAAGTCAGTACTGCCGATTCACGCTTGTTGTCGAAACCTCTTGTTACCAGCTTTGGTCTTGTAGCCGATCGTAACGATAAAGCCTTTGCAGCAGAGATGGAAGATGTCCTTGAGCACTTCTTGTTGAATCTCAAGCCAGGCCTTATCGAAAATCCAAAAGCGCTTGAAAATGACTTGCGTCAAGTGGTTCGCAAGCATATCTATCGCAAAATGAAAAAATACCCACTTATCGTTCCTCACGTTTTCGTTATGTAAGGTGTGCATTCGCACCCCTTATCTTTTTTTTGCTATACTCTCCTTCATCTACTTCTAAAGACTTATTATGAAAGTAACACTTCATCACTATACGCCATTGGTTATTTGTTCCGATGCAATTCGTACATGTTGGCAAAGTTTTGACAACAGTGACAATGGCGGAGAAAAAGATCGTGCGCTCATCGATCGCGTCGGTAACAAATTCAAACACGCTTCTACTCTTGAACACCTTGTATACAGTTTTTATCTCGAAGGTATTAGCCGTGCGTTGCTACAGGAACTAGCACGCCATCGAATGGCATCACTCTCAGTCAAAAGTACACGCTATACACTTAAAGAGCTAAAAGACGAAGAAGCCTTTTCAATCGATCACAAAGACCGCGCTGAAAAATACCTTGTTATGACTGGAGTGGAAGTTGTAGATGAGATGAGCATACGTGCACTGGAAAATCTACGTACTGTATTAGTTGCAGGTATCAGTAATGATCGAGCAAAGTATTGTTTGCCGGAGAGCTACAAGACAGAACTCACCTGGACGATCAATGCACGCAGTCTCCAAAATTTTATCTCGCTGCGCAGCGATAAAGCAGCATTGTGGGAGATACGCGATCTTGCCAATATGGTTTATCAAACACTCCCTAGCGACCACCGTTATCTCTTCGAAAACTCTCTCAAGGAAACACCCCATGAT
Source organism: Sulfuricurvum sp. (assembly GCA_028713245.1). Taxonomy (GTDB): domain Bacteria; phylum Campylobacterota; class Campylobacteria; order Campylobacterales; family Sulfurimonadaceae; genus Sulfuricurvum. Next base: position 14,060 of record JAQTOQ010000005.1, read on the forward strand.
TAAATCACTACTCTATACTGCCACAATGACAACAATACTTGCTCTAAGCCTCAACGGATGCTCTAGCAAGCAATTAATTGTTAACGGTATGATATGCCCCGAAGGGCACAGTGAAGCACGTGCAAAGGCTGATTTTAGTGCATGCCGCTATTATGATCTCAAAGATGCAGATAAAGCATCAACTGCAAATATAAGTGTTGAATGTAAAGAGTGTTTGGAGAAAAAAGGCTATACAATAGAGAAGTAAGCGGAGAGAATAAGACCCAAGGGGCCTTTCTTCTTAGAGTGCTGTTTTGGAAAGTGTCGTTAGTGCTGTGAAAGCATTAGCGTCATTCATTGCCATGTCAGCAAGGATTTTGCGATCAAGTTCGATGTTGGCACGCTTAAGGCCGTTCATGAAGTTTGAGTAGTTCATACCATTTAAACGGCATGCCGCATTGATACGGATAATCCACAATTTACGGAATTCGCGCTTCTTCTGTTTACGATCGCGGAACGCGTACTGCATACTACGCTCTAATTGCTCTTTCGCTTTACGGAAATGCTTACGTCTTCCACTGTAGAAACCACGTGCAAGCTTCAGAACTTTCTTATGACGTCTGTGTCTTACGACACCTGTTTTTACTCTTGGCATTTTTTTCCTTTCTTTACCCGGTTCATTTCAAATTTAATGAGTGGGTGCCGCTATGCGGACTTGCCCAGCTATTGCTGGAGGGTTAACGGTAGGCTAAAATTAGCGTACGATCATCTTTTTGATGTTTTTAACATCGACAGCAGCAACCACTTTTGGAGTGTTTTGTCCACGTCGAGTTCCAGCATCTTGTTTGGTCAAAATGTGACTACGGAATGCAGTACCACGTTTGACAGTGCCATTTTTCTTAATTTTGAAGCGTTTTACAGCCCCTTTAACCGATTTCATTTTTGGCATCGACTTGATCCTTTGCAAAAATTCTCTAAACGAGACGCGGATTATACCACAAATAAGCTTGCGGTATTTATTTCTATTTTATTTCTTTTCGTCTTTCTTTGGAAGAATCATCATATTGCAATAACGACCTTCCATAGCAGGCGCTTTGTACATAGTACCGATGTCTTCAACCATAGGCCAAACGCGTTGTAGGACAGCAACAGCTGATTCTGGGTGTGCCATCTCACGTCCACGTAAGAAAACACGGAAATGGACGTGCTTGCCCTCTTCTAGGAACTCTCGTGCATGTTTAACTTTATAGCCAACATCATTGTCCGCAATTTTAACCGAAAGCTTGATCTCTTTGACTTCTACTTTGGTTTGCTTTTTACGAGCTTCTTTTTTCTTTTTCTCTTCTTGGTAATAAAACTTACCATAGTCCATGATTTTTGCCACCGGCGGCTTTGCATCTGGAGATATTAGTACGAGATCAAGTCCCAACTCATTGGCTTTATCCATTGCTTCTTTAATCGATACAACGCCTAACGCTTCACCACCGTCAACGACACAGCGTACCTCTGGTACTCTGATATCTTCATTCATTTGGACTCGGTCTTGTTTTTTAATCAAAAATTTACCTCATTGATTTTTTCTTTGATCATAGCGAGAAATGCATCTTCACTAAGATTGTATTGTTCGCGCGTTCTACGATCACGCACCGCAACACATTTGGAGTTCACCTCTTCATCGCCTAAAACGATAATCATCGGAACACGCCCTTTTTCCGCCGTTCGGATACGCTTATTGAGACTGTCGTTTTTATCGAAAATCTCGTAATCCGCACCCATATCAATCAGTTTATTCCCCAATTGGCGCGCATACGCAACGTGCGCTTCAGCGATCGGAACGATGGCAACCTGCGTTGGAGCAATAAACATTGGGAATTCCCCAGCGTAATGCTCCGTCAATATACCAATAAAACGCTCAAAAGAACCTAAAATGGCACGGTGAATCATAACAGGTTGTATTTTAGTGTTTTCTTCACTGTTATATTCTAGCTCAAAACGCTCGGGGAGATTGAAATCCAGCTGTATCGTTCCGCACTGCCATTCACGTCCAATAGCATCCGTAATCTTGATATCAATCTTCGGGCCATAGAATGCTCCGCCGCCCTCATCAATCTCATAAGCTAGTTTATTCTTATCCATGGCATTCTTAAGAGCATTGGTTGAAATTTCCCAAACTGCATCATCACCGACTGCTTTTTCAGGTTTTGTAGAGATCATCATCTTGTAGTTAAACTCAAAAGTGCTCATGATTTTATCAACAAAGTCAACGACTTCGATAATTTGTTCTTCAATCTGATCTGCCGTACAGAAAATGTGAGCATCATCTTGTGTGAATTCACGTACACGGAATAAGCCATGCAGCGCTCCCGTCATTTCATGACGGTGTACGATTCCATACTCAAAATATTTAAGAGGTAGGTCACGATATGAACGTAAATCTTGCTCATATACTTTGATATGCCCGACACAGTTCATTGGCTTTACCCCAAACTCGATTTCATCAATATTGGTAAAATACATATTTTCGCCATAGTTTTGATAGTGCCCGCTCACTTTCCATAAATCAGAACGCAGCATTTCCGGACCGCGTACCGGCTCATAGCCGCGCTTACGGTGTGCTTTGAACAACAATTGCTCAAGACGTGAACGCATACGAGCACCTGCAGGCAACCATATCGGGAAACCTGCCCCTACTTCTTCACGAAACGTGAAAAGCTTCATCTCTGCGCCGATTTTACGGTGATCACGTTTTTCAGCCTCAGCTACTTGCTCGAGATGTAATTTCAAAGACTCTTTATCGGCAAATGCAATTCCGTAGATACGGGTTAGCATTTCGTTTTTGCTGTCACCACCCAAATAGGCACCTGAAATTTTCGTGAGTTTAAAATACCGGATCAAACCGACATTTGGCAAATGCGGTCCACGGCAAAGATCTTCAAAATTACCTTGTTTGTAAATAGAAATTGTATTACTTGGAATACGATCCATCACCGCTTGCTTAAGATGATCATTGGCGAATTTACCACGTGCTTCCTCTTTGGTTATCTCATAACGCTCAATTTTTTCTTTGGTTTTAGCGATATCGAGCATTTTTTTCTCAATGGTTTTGAGATCCTCTTCGCTAAGAGATTCGTTGACTTTGAAATCATAATAAAAACCCTCTTTAACAACGGGTCCTACAAAAAATTTCGCATCGGTGTAGAGTGATTTAATCGCCTCTGCCAACAAATGGGCACACGAGTGTCGAATAATTTCAAGTGAAGCCACAGAGTTATCAAATGCGATCTCTTCGCCTGTAAGCCCCAAGTTTTGTGCAGTTTGTAAATCAAAAATCTGATCGTTATGTCTAATAGCGATGATATCCATAAGGGTATGCCTTGTGTCAAAAATATCGCGAATTATACGTCATTGTTGATTGTGTAGAGATTAATGAACTAATGGAACTTGTTATCTTTTATCATAGCTTCAATTAACTCTTTATTTTCTTCTTCCATAATCTTGAAAGCATTCACTAAATAATGATGCAATGATTCTTCAGTTTGATTTTCTTCAAGTCCTTTTGCATAATATTCAAAGAATTTACTGTAGGGTGTTGCGCTTGGTGATAAAACCATATTAATATCGATTTTATCAAAGTACTTTTTCCAGCTAGGGGTTATCTTTTTAATGACAATTCGTTGTATTTTCCAGATTATCAAAAAGATCGTGATCATTATGATTGACAAAAACACGATGTATAAAACGATGCATTGGGCTATACCAAGCGCATTAAAAACGTATGAATTGAAAATAAACGCATACTCTATAAAAGGCATCGCAATAAATAACAACAAAACAACATTACTGCTAATGCCGCCAATGGCGCCAAGATTGTAAATAAGGCGTTTCTTGCCGTTGCTGTTAGCAAATGTTGATAATATGGCTTTTAGAGAATATGAGGGCACAAAATGTTCCTTGGAAAATAAATGAAGAACGCAGGAACCAAAGTCCCTGCAATGGTGTATAGATTAATGTACTTTTAAAAACTCATCAATACTTATCAAAATAACCGTTCCCAAAAAGGCGAGGTTAATCTGCCAAAATACTTTTCGTGCCCGACTAAGGTCGAAATCTTTATTCAACAGCTGTAAGCTGCTGATAAATCCGAGGATACCCGTTAAGATCAACAACCCAATTATAACTGTACTTTTAGGTTGAAAAACAGTGACCATAAAATAACCCGTCATAATCGTCAGCATTAACCAAAAATAGGTTAAACGCTGAAGGCTCAGTTTCCCAAACAAACGCATGGCCGTAGGATATCCTGCACCCTTGTAGTCACCATAATGCAGCATGACCAATAACCAAAAATGTGGCACTTGCCAGACAAAATAAAATAATCCCAGAGCAAAAAACTGAGGTTCTCCAAGAGAGTGCCCCGCCGTAAGCCATCCGACTGCCGGAGGTATTACGCCCAATATCGCACCCGGCACAACCGCCAAAGCACTTTTCTTCTTTAAGGGTGTATAAAATGCGTTGTACCAAATAAATGAGAATAAAAATAAATCTACCCCAATGAATCCAAGCAAATCATAAATCATAAAAAGAGAGGAAATAATCAATACTGCAGCAATAATAATACCGGTACTCGGGGACCATTTGCCAGAGGCAAGCGGTCGATGTTTAGTTCGTTCCATCAAGGCATCTTCTTTGTACTCTTGGACCTGATTGAGCGTAGAAACTCCCATCGCGACTAAAAGTACGGCAAAAGTAGCCAAAAACATATCCGTTCCAATTTCTCCCTTTGCCATAATGTAGGCAAAGAGAGCCGAGAGGCTAACAGCAAAAGAGAGAAAGAACTTCGTTAAAACGAGAAAGTCTTTAATCATTTACCGTCTTTTAGATACCCAATAAGCGCCTTCATATCCTCATCAGATAGCGTAAACGGTGCCATAACGCCTGCAGAGAAGCCAGGAGCAATAACCTTATCAGGAGTTACGATTGAATCTTTAATGTATTGAGCATCTTTCTTTTCACCAATTCCCATCAATGATGGACCAACAAGAATAGCATCAGTCGTAACTGAGTGACAGCCATTACAGCCGTTTCCTTCAAATACTTCTTGACCTTTTGACATTTTAACTTCAAATCCAGCCGGGGCTTTTGCATCACTGTTGAACCAAGCATCGTATGTTGCTCTATCAATAACATGGATTTTAGAGAGCATGTACGAGTGACGAGTACCACAATACTCAGCACACTCTACATCATAGTTACCAATAACAGTAGAGTTGAACCATTGTTTTGTCAAACGACCAGGAACAACATCCTCTTTCATACGAAATGCTGGAACGAAAAACGAGTGAATAACATCATTAAGCGGTGCACGCATCTCAAGAATAACATTCTGGTCTACAGGGACAAACAAATCATTCGTTTTATGTACAAATCCATTTGCGTTTGCTGCGTATGTGTAATCCCATGACCATTTTTTACCTTGAACCGCCACTGTGATACTGGAAGCAGCATCAGGCATTGTGCGTAGCGTTCTCATCGTCGTATAACCGTACCAGAAGAAAACAGCCAACATCAAAGTAGGAATAAGCGTCCACGTTATCTCTAGCCCTGTATGGTGTATTATATTTTCAATATTTTCATCTTTTACATTGCTTTCACGATATTTCCATGCGAAATAAAGCATTGGAGCGATAACCGATAAAAACAGAACTACCGAAAGAACCAAATTTATCCATAAAGCATGATCTATATCCGCTGTAAAAGTGGCGGCTCTTGAACCAAATCCTTCTAACATATCGCCTCCTTACTGCGCTGGCGATGTTATATGACTAACATCAGCAAATTGAAAATTATTTACATCGATCATAACAATGACAAAGAAAAACAAAACTAAAAATACTGCAAAGACTACTGTCCAGCCAATAAGGACTTCACCTTTTAAGTGCATGTAATACATCAAAATGATCCATGCTTTTAGCGTTCCGATCAACATTTGCATTCCAAATGTATAATGCGTTAAAAACATTGACGGCTGAATAAACGTTAATGCCGTAAGTGCTAAAAGTCCAAAAAGAACTTTATAGTAATTGCCTCTTTCTTTTTTATAATCTACTGTAGTATGATTAGCCATGAATTGCTCCTGCCCCTGTCATATAAAAATAAGGGAATACGAATACCCAAATAAGGTGTACTAAATCCCAATAAAGGGCAATATTGAAATGCAAAATATTATGTTCCGGCGTTACTTTACCGCTATTGATACGCTTAAGCAGCCACAACATGAGTCCAATCCCGATAATAATGTGAAAACCATGAAGACCTGTCATCGTAAAGTACATACCAAAAAATAAGATTTCGCCGAATGGTTTTGAAAACTCATTGCCAGATTGAAGACCCTGAAGACCCAAGAAAATACCTTCTTTGTAATCATTGGTCCACTCTAATGCTTTAACACCCAAGAAAATAACTGCCAAAAGCATTGTTGCCCAGATCATCAATTTAGCGCCTTTTACATCGCCACTACGCATTTTCAATAGACCAAGACCCATTGTCAATGCAGAGATCAACAGAACAACGGTATTAATACCACCCAATGTTCTATCAAGCTCAGAAGATGCTTTAATAAAGTCAGCATGATGTAATGTAAAGTAATATGTCAAAACCATAAACATGGCTCCGAACATCATTACCTCTGTCAACATAAACAACCAGAAACCTAGTTTTCCGCCGTAATTATCGCCCTGCCAACCCTGAACAACGTGTTCATTCCCATTGCGGTCAACGGCAATTTCTGGGATATACTCGTGAGAATCGTGTGCCATCAATCAATCCTTTTCATATTTTCATCAAACTTAACAACTGGCTGACCATGGTAATACTCATATGGTCTGAAGTCAACGTACGGAACTTTTGTATGGTTTTCCAACGGTGGTGGTGAACTTGGTAAATGCCATTCAAGTGTTGTTGCGTTCCATGGGTTAACACCGCATGGTTTACCTTTACGGATTCCTTGAATTAACGTATAAAACATGAAGATAAGTCCGCTTACAAAGATAATCGCACCCCAAAAAGAGATTTGGTGATAAATTTGAAATTCTGGCAAATAATCAAAATAACGTCTTGGCATACCATAGTAACCTGCAATAAACATCGGGAACCATAGAAGATTGAAGCCGATAAATAAGATATAAAATGCTAATTTAGCTCTTGTTTCATTGTACATTTTACCAAATACAAGTGGGAACCAATAGTGGATACCCGCGAAAAATAAGAATACAACCCCACCTAGCATCGCATAGTGAAAGTGCGCAATCGTATAATACGTATCTTGAAGGTGAATATCCGCACCAATCATCGCGATCGTAACACCTGAAAGTCCACCGATTGCAAAAGTAATCATGGTTCCAAGTGCCCATAACATAGGAGTTGCAAGAACAATTTTACCTTTGTACATCGTGGCAACCCAGTCATAGAACTTGACCCCCGTAGGAATAGCAACAAAGAACGTAAGAAACGAGAAAATTGTTTTAGCTGTATCTGACATACCAGAGGTGAAAAGGTGATGACCCCATACCAAATAACCAACCCCTGCAATGGACGCTGATGAAAGAGCAATAGTGTGGTAACCGAAAATCTCTCTGCGTGAGAATGCCGGAATAATTTCAGACATGATACCAAATGCTGGAAGAATCATCAAATAAACCGCTGGGTGTGAATAGATCCAAAACAAATGCTGGAAAAGAACTGGATCACCACCCTTTGACGGATCAAAAATACCGATACCAAAATACTTCTCTAGCAATGCAAGAATAAGGGTGATACCAACAACAGGTGTTGCAAGAAGCTGAATCCACGCAGTTGCATAAATCCCCCATACAAACAATGGCATTTTGAAAAAGTCCATACCAGGAGCACGTAAACGGTGAATCGTAACCAAAAAATTAAGACCTGTAAGAATTGATGCCATACCAAGAATAAATGCTGCAACAAGAGCTGTGACAACATTCGTATCCGTATTCAAACTGTATGGAGCATAAAATGTCCACCCTGTGTCTGCAAAATTAAATACCAATTTGCCATCGGCAATGTTAAAGTTAAATAGTGAGGACAAAGCAACAATACATCCAATGATGTATAACCAAAATGTAAACCAGTTAAGGCGTGGGAAAGAGACATCTTTTGCCCCGATCATCAAGGGCATAACAATGTTTCCAAATACTGCCGGAATCCCTGGAATGATAAACAGGAAAACCATAATAACACCATGAAGCGTAAACGCTTGATTAAAGGTGTGTGCATCTATGAATTGCTGACCTGGGGCAAACAGCTCAAATCTCATTGTCAATGCTGCAGCAACTGCAACAAAAAAGAACGTGAACATTACCACGGCATACATAATACCAATACGTTTGTGATCAACAGTTAACATCCACTGCATAAAAGTGCTTTTTGGGTGACCAAAAGCACAGTGTGTTTCGTCGAAATAGCTTTTACTCATTATTTTCTCCTTTTGTGTGATGGTCTTGTTCTTTTCTCCCGATTTTAAGCAAATAGAGGAAAAATCCAAATACTAATGTCAACATAACAACACCAGCAATTTTTTCCCATGCAAAAATATACTTTTTAGCTTCTGGATCATACGAGTAGCAAAAGAGTAAGGGTTTTGCGATGGTTGGGCGAACTTGTCCATGGCTTGCTTCAAAGATTGCCATCTTCAAATCCATTGGTGCTTGCGTAATACCATATAAATAACGAGTTACTTTACCCTCGGGTGACAATACGATCAATGACGCTGAATGAATATAGTCCGTTTGCCCTGTCACAGAAACTGTTTTCTCATATCTAAAGCCAACGCTATCAGCCAGTATCCCAGAACTATTGTTCTCCCCAATAACAAAATGCCATGCATCTGCTACATATTGCCGTCCGATTGACTCAAGTTGATTCTTACGCTTCGCTGTTGCCAGGGCTGGTGTTTCGTTTTCTGCGAAGCTTACTGTGATCACTTTATAATCAGTGTTCTCTGCAAGGTCTATCTTTCCAAGAGTTTTTGCTAAATCATTCAACTGCGGGCTACAAATACCTGCACACTTAAAATAGTTAAGCGTCAAAATAGTCGGTTTTCCGTCCATCAGTTTCTTCAATGTAACATGTTCTGAATTTTCATTTAGAAAGGTTAAATCAAGAGGAACCGTCTGCCCTAACTTTTCTTCAATACCCAATGGACCGGCATTTAGAAAAGTCATAATCATTGACAGAACCAGTATTATTTTTTTCAATATAGAATCCTCCGATCAAAAAGTCACGAATTATATGAGTTTTTAATTAAACAATTCTTGTAAATTTTTATTAACATTAAATTAACACTTCTGTGTTATATGTTATTTTGTAAGTTTATTTTGTTTGGCTTGATTATATACAGTGTAATTAGTGCTATGCAAGAGAAAAAAAGGAAATAAAGAATATTGCCGCTTAGCTTATATGAAATAATTCCAAAAATCGTATTTCCTTGTGGAATTAAAAACAAAAGGAGTTTGGCATGCTTTCGTAGCTTTGGCAGGACTTCTTCATAATGTCTATTTTTACGTAATACCACGAGATGGCGGTATATGAGAAGATAATATAAAATCGGAAGTTCAATAAATTTGTAAACAATGAGCCCAAAGATAAGGGTTGTATTGTATTTACCGCCAAAATAATTTGAGGGAGTTAGATGAATATTGTAGCTTACAACTACAGCGATAATCGCCAAAAGAACTACGATGCCCATCATAATAATACGACGTTTACTTAAGTAGGAAACTAACTCTTCCATAGGTTAAAAAGTACTTCTTAAAAATACCCCTAAAAATATTCCTACTAAGCCTAACAAAATATTTATTGGTAAAAGATATTTATTCACAAGCCACATACTGTCTGCACTAACTTTTGCTTTGCAGAGTTTGCAGCTTGCTTTATTAAGAATCCAAATCATGAAACCCATATTCATTACCATGATGGTCCAGATGCTTCCCTTGGTATGGATGAGCTTATAGGTTACAAGGTTTTTGAAATTTAATGTAAATCCATTCACATCAATCGCATTGTCTTTGTATCCTAATGCCATAAAAAGAGCTGTCACAAATAAAAGAAAGACAAATGGAGATAAAAAAGTAAAGAATTTTTTATACAATGCCGCTTGCCCAGCGGCGCGGAGTTCAAGGGTAATTTGAGAACCTGGCTCACGCGTAAGAAACAACAGAGCAACCATCCCTCCGACCCAAACAGATGCGCCTACAACATGGAAAAAAATAACAAAAACGCTGTAATCTTGCATAACCGAATAGATAAAATCTCTCACAAACAACCCTACTGCATAAATTAATCGGGATAATATCTATTAACATATTTGAGGTTTATTAAATATTTTATGTGATTCTATTTGCCAATCTGCTCTTTATTTTTTTCTTCCCATAATTTATTGGCTTGTCTAATCTCCCCATATTTAGGGTTATTGATAAAATACTCACGTATGTACTTTTTGTATGCGATCTGTTCAGTTGTTTGCGTTTCACTGGTTGATGCATTCGCGTCTGCATCTGCTTGAGAAAGCATAAGGGTAGAAATGTAATGCGCAACATCACGTATCTCTTTATCACTCAATTTACCCGACTGTCCGTACATCATATTTCCAAAACCATATTGGTCTAGTTTTTTAGCCCTATACTCCTGCAATCGTTCGATAATTTTATCCTCTTTCCATCCTGCAATTATTGCACTGACTCCCAAGGATTTTTTTTCTGCCTGCTCGCCGTGGCAAACCGCACATTTTTGAAATGTTGCTGCTGCATCCGCCATTAACAACGTACTCGTTGTGGCTAAAACAAAAAATACAGACTCTATTCTCATTATGTAATTCTCCGCTTATTAAAATATAAACTCTTCTCAAAAAAATTCAGAATAATATCTAATTATATAGAATGTATCTTTAATATTACTTATTGATGAAAAGCGTATTTTATCTTTTATCTACAGGTTTCAATATCATTTTTTATGATAGTTACGTAAAGTAACATATATCTAAAAAAGTTATAAGATAATAGAAAAACTTGTTTTATAAATTAGTTTCAATATGTTATACTAAACTTATATCAATATAAGGTGTTAATACAATGAAAAAGATTCTACTTGCAATGGCGCTCTCTGCAGCAGCTCTATTGGCTTCAGACGGTGCCGCTTTGTACGGTAAATGTGCGGGATGTCATGGAAAAGATGGTAAAAATGCTGCTCTTTCAGGCGCTGTTATTTCTGGACAAAGTGCAGATACGATTGCTACAAAATTGAATGGCTACAAAAGTGGAAGTTTTGGCGGAGCCAAAAAAGGGATGATGACTCCAGCGGTTGCAGCTCTTTCAGACGATGATATCAAAGCACTTGCTGCATATATTTCAAGTCTTTAATCTATTCAAAAGAGGATGTATTCCCTCTTTTGCTTCTCTAGCAAAAACTCTTCTTTAAATCATTGCCAAATCTTACTCACCATAACGTTATTGCGGTAATGTTTTAATCTCATACGTAGGCAACGCTTTCCATTCATTTTTATCCAACACCTCTTTGGCATCGTTTCGACCGTTCAGATAGGCATTTTGCATATAGGTTTTTGCTTCTTCTTCATTTTTTGTCACACCATCACCTGACATGTATATTTGACCAAGATCAAACTGCGCATCGGCACAATTCTGCACTGACGCTTTGTGAAGGTATTCTCTTGCGATCTCCTTATTTTTAGTTACTCCTAGCCCTTCTCGATACATCCGTGCAACCGCATGCTGCGCTTTCGGATAGCCTGCATCCGCTGTTTTTTTGTACCAGAAAAATGCTTCTTTATAATCTTGCTTCGTTCCAATGCCGTTATAGTACATATCGGCGATGTAGAGCTGCGCTTTCATATCATTCTGCTCAGCCGCTTTTTTAAACCATTGAAATGCTTTTTGAGGGTTTTTCTGGGTTCCTTGTCCATCATAGTACATATGCCCGAGATTGAACTGTGCTTTATCGTGGTTCTGTTTCGCTGCTTTCTCAAACCAATACATTGCTTTATCATAGTCTTTTTCCGCTACGATCCCCTGATAATAGATCCCGCCCAATCCAAACTGTGCATTGGCATCTCCTTTATCCGCTTTGCTCTGGACTGCTGACAAAGCATCTGTATTCATAAAACTGCGTTTAATTTCTGCTGAAATAAGTGCCGTACTTAATAATGCTGCATTGATCAAAGCAATAGATATAATTCTTTTCATCGCATTCCCTTAAGATAATATATTATTTATTTTATACAAGTAATATTAATACTTGTTTAAAGCTTATTAAATTGCCACTTGAACGAACTTTTTTATGTTATTTTAAGAGAAAGATGACAAATAAGGGAAAAATAGAGCGATTTAATGACTACAACGGAGGAGTTACCCTTCCGCTGTATTGGTGTTTTTGAGGCTTCCCGAAACCATATTGCGGTTTTTGGATGCCGCAACGATTAGAATAACGACCACCGCTACCGCATAATAGACCCATACCGGGACAGGGACCGGGTCACCAGCTGCGTAGGAGTGAAGACCTGAGAGGTAATAGTTCACCCCGAAGTACGTCATAATAACTGAGCTATACGCGACAACGGACGCTACTGTAAAAGAAAATACCGAATTAATTTTCGGAATAAAACGCATATGAGCAACCGCTGCATAGACAAGGATTGTCACAAGAGCCCATGTCTCTTTCGGATCCCATCCCCAATATCGTCCCCATGACTCATTTGCCCAGACACCTCCCAGGAAGTTTCCAACCGTCACGAGAGAAAGACCTACGATCATCGACATTTCACTGATACGAGTCGCTTCCCGGATGCTGATAACGATTTGACGTTTAGTTTCGTCATTTTTTATTTTACCGAGCATTATAAACAGTACCAAAGAGATAAGACCCAACAAAGCACTCAATCCCAGAAAACCGTAACTCGAAGTGATGACCGAAACATGGATAGAAAGCCAGTACGATTTAAGCACAGGGACAAGATTCGTAATCTGTGGATCAAGCCAGTTGAGATGTGCCACAAAAAGAGCAATACCAGAGAGGATTCCCGTCGATGCGATCGCAAATTCTGACTGTCTTGCGAAAATAATACCAGCCAAAATAATCGTCCATGCAATATAAATCATAGATTCATATCCATCACTCCATGGAGCATGTCCTGAGATGTACCATCGCAATCCCAAATTAATCGTATGGGCAACAAATCCCAATACTAAAATTCCCAATACGACTTTTTGTGCCTTATCAAGATTGAGTGTCGGTTTGAACAATCGTCCGAATATGAGGCCCAGCAATGTAAGCCCAGCCAACAAATAGACTGGAATCAGCCGCTCAAATACTGAAGCTTTGTTGTAGCAAAGCTCCGCCTTGATGCGAAACTCGGAAGGATAAACATCTGCACCCTTGGTTTTTTGATAGCCGCTGATCATACGGATGGCACCGTTGGCCGTCGTCCAGTTCCCTTTTTCGATCCCCTCACTCAAGCCGGAAAAGTTTTGCTGGAGTATTCGGGTTATATTGGTGACATCTGCCTGAGGAAAGTTTTTCATCGCTTCACCCGGACTGAACCATGTATGTGCGGCATCCCCTTCTAGAGGAAAAATTTTCATAAAGTCACTGGTATAGACATTGTAGGCTATGTTGATTTTTTCATCGAGCTTGATCAGTTCTTTGTCAAATTCATCTCTCTCTGCCGGACGTTTACGATTGGCTTCTTCGATATCCGTTGCCAGCTTGTATTGCCCCTGTTCATCCACAACATCATCGAAGGCAATGTACTTTTTATCCGACGAAACTCCTAAAATTTCCTTGATTTTAGAGTGTTTCACCTTGATCATCGCAATCTTCTGCCATAACAGCGGCTTGGAAGCCATACCGACAACAACCTGATTATAGGAAAGTCCCATGATCGTTGTTTGTCCAGAGAGTTTATTAACGATATCCATCGCCATTGTATCCATCGGCTTGATACGTCCTCCCTGATCCTGAACCATCAATGATCCGAAGTTTTCAGCATACTCATAATTAATTTTTTTCACTGTATCAACTGCAGTTGCGAGATCCGCCATCTTATCATCGCCATAACCCGCATAAGCATGCGCTGGCTGAGCAGTAAATAAAACCGCAAGTGCCACAAATATTACGACAGCCGAAGCGGCTGAACGATCATAGCGGGTACGCGCAAGTTTTCCGAAACGCCCATTAGGATTGAAAAAATTAAGTATCAATCCAATCGCCAATAAAATGTAGCCAAGGTACGTCGGGGTCTTACCAGGATCATGGTTGACCGAAAGGACAGTTCCCATTTCATCGCGATCAAACGATGATTGAAAAAATTTAAATCCGCCGTATTCAAGCGGGTTGTTCATAAAGATACGAACCGCTTCATTTTTACCGTTTGCCGGATCGAGCAAAGTTACATGGCTTTCATACGAAGAGGGACTCATTGACCCCGGATATTTATCCATCACAAAATCATCCAGTTTCAAAGAGTATGGTAATTCGATCTGCTTGGCACCCCATTCAAGGGAGATATCCGCATCTCCTAGACGAAAACTCTCAGTAAAGCCTTTAAAATTTCTTCCCTGTCCCATTAGATAGACATCGCGTTTTTGACCGTCATACTGGGCTTCAACAACCAAAGCGGAAAGCCCCTGCCCTTGCATCTTCATATCCACCTTCATCGATGCACGGTAATCATCTTCTGGAATCACTTTCACCGCACCGCGTGCAAGAACCGACTTGGTCGCCATTTGCACTCCGTCAATC
>JAQTOQ010000113.1 GCA_028713245.1 Sulfuricurvum sp.
AGATAATCCTAAAGAAATCGAGATCGCACGATCTTGTGAATATCTTGAGGAGATGACAGATGGCGATGCAACAAACGCTTAAAAATACGGTCCTATTTAAACAAGGTACCGCCCCTGCAGCAACCGATGTTGTTACGCTGAATGGGTTGGTATTTATCAATCCTAAAGTAGCGGGGGGTGACTATTCTGACATTGGAAATGGGCAGATGGGTAATACAAAATCGTATGTGGACCCTAATATGGTGACAGCAGAGTTTGATATCGTGACTGTTGGGCGCGGAGGCGGTGCAGCCGGTACAGTTCCGAAGATCGCAGAGCTTTTGAAAGCGTGTGGATTAGCAGAGACGATCACGGCATCGACAAAAGTTGAATATAAGCCTGGGGGAGCATTGACGGCTGGACAATGCCAGGTATTTACCGATGGGTATCAGCGTCTTATTACTGGAATTATGAATGATCTCAAAATCGGTGGTAAGATCGGGGAGTTTGCAAAGTTCACGTTCAGCGCAAAGGGATATACCGATGCAACTGCGACAGCACTGGCAAATCCGGGGGTAACACTCGATACCGCAAACCCTCCTGTTATTTCATCTGCAACTATCTTTACTCTTGGTGGTGGTGCAATCCCTATTACAGAGTTTGATTTTGCTTTAGGGAATCAAATCCAGTCTCTTTATGCTGTTGGCCAAAAAGAGTATTACTTGCAAAACTTTGATCCAACTATAAAAGTCAAAACAGTAAAAGTAAAGGGTACAGAAACGCATTGGACTGACTAATTGGCCGGCAATATAAAAGCTGTAGTTATCACGATTGGAACAGTTGCAGGTCAGATTATCCAAATCGATGTTCCTTATGCAAAACCGAAAGATATTAGTGAGTCGGATGATAATGGAAAAGTTATCTATGACCAAACATTGCGCTGTCAATCAAGTGCAGGAAATGATAATTTTACGATTACATTTAAGTAATCAGAGGGGTTAGCCTTCCCCTCCCTAAAAAGGCACGATTTTTTCATGAAACAATCCAAAATAAAAAGGCAAAAAAAATGAGCAAAATATTTAGTGCAAAACGCAAAGAAATAGAGATTACATACGAGTTTTTAGATGGAACAACAACACAGCTAAACGTCGTTTCTCTTTCTACAAAAGAAGGTAAAGAAATGAGTGCGCTTATCAAAGATAATAGTGCAACTATGGCTGACTTTTTCGAGAAGCTTGTGCCTATTCATCTCCAAAAGAACGATCCAAAAATCGCTAAAAAAGTGATGAACGAACAACTAAACGAAGGTAATATTATTGAGTTTGGTAAAGCAATCTCAGCAGCTATCGAAGAAGAAAAGGCAGAAAAGGGAAACGCTTAATCCGCTTCGCAAAAGAGTATGCAAGCGGTCAAAGTTATATCCATCTAAAAGCTCAGATTGGGAATCAATTTGATCTACTAGAAGATGATGCGGCAATGATCCCAAAAGATGAAGAAGAAGCCCAAATAATCCAATGTTTTACTCTTTCGATCAAGGGTGGAATGAATGGTATTGAGGTGGAATATCTTGTAGTCAAAGATTTTTCCAAAAAATACGCCTTGGATTCAATAGACTTATACCAAATTATAAAATCAATGACGGGAGCATTTAGTAAAGATGGCTGATAAAGAATTAAAAATATCAATATCATCAATGCTAGATGCTACTGGTTTTAATCAGGCCGGTAAATCAACAGATATGCTTGGTGCTTCGTTTAAAGGGTTAGAAAATATTGCAAAGAACGCTGCAGGTGCTATTGCAGGATATTTTGCTTTTAGCTCTTTCAAGGAAGGCATTAAAGGGGCATTAGATTACGCAGAATCTATTAATCACGTAAGACAAGCTGCAGGAATGAGTGCAGATCAGGTTTATGCATTATCTGCCCAGGCAAAGCTCGCTGATGTATCTTTTGAATCTGTACAAAAATCAACTGCTAAATTCAATAAAAATCTTGGTGAAGCTTCAATGGGTACAGGCGATGCTCGTAAAGCCTTCCAAAATCTTGGACTATCTCTAAAAGATAATGACGGTCACATGATCGGTGCCTATGAGCAAATGGGTAAAATCTCCGATAGATTCAAAGATATGCCCGATGGTGCATCAAAAACAACATTAGCAATGCAGTTATTTGGTAAATCCGGAGCTTCAATGATTCCTATTTTGAATCAAGGTAGTGATGCACTAAGTGAATATGCTGGAATAATGGATAATAAGACAGCTGCTGCCGCTGAAAACTTCAATGACTCAATGACTCGCATAGGTATGACTTCTGACACGCTTTATATGCAGATGACAGCCTCACTTGCTCCAACTTTAAACGCAATCGCAAATGATTTTAACGGTGTAGCTAAAGCGGGACAAAAGACAGGTCATACGCTTGGTGCAGATTTAGCAGAAGGGGTAAAAGTAGCAATAAATCTTGGATATGGAGTAGCTGCATCATTTAGTATTGCTGGTCATGCTCTTGGAAATTTCTACGCTGCTGCTTCAATGCTTGCAGAAGGTGATTTCAAAGGTGCTAAGTTTGCATGGAATACTATCTCTAAAGACTTCAATGCTGATATTGATAGCTGGGGCACACGTATGGCTAACGTCAAAAATGCAAAGCCCGAGGATGTTCAAGAGCAGACCGGTAATACCAAGAAATTTGATAGTGGTTTACATGATAGAGATTCAGAAGCCTCAAAAGCTAAATCAGCAGAAGCGGCAGCTAATAAAATCAAAAACGCATATACGTCTATGTACGCAGATCTCTATAAAATCTCACATAATGACTATGAGAATGAAATAAGACAAATTGAGGATAAGGCTAAAAAATATTCTCAAGATGGCATTAAACAGGTCGATGTTGAAAAGTTTACACAGCAATCTAAAATTGATCTAAAAAAGAAATATGAAGATAAAGCAAACGAAGAAGCACTTGCGGCCATTAAAAAGTATGATGAAGAACAAGCAAAATTAGAGTTTGAAGCTAATGAGCAAGCTAAAGAGGCTATTAAAACCTACAATGCTGGGTTATTAACAGCTCAGATTGATACCTTCACCGCTATGGGTGACACAACATCCGCTTACTACCTCCAAGAAGAGGAGAAGATGAAAAAACTAGCCGAAACTGGCTGGTATACCAATGAGCAAATGCTTATCATCAAATCAAAAGACAACGAGAAATTCCAAAAAGAGCAATGGGATAGAGATCATAAGTTTTGGGCAGATACTTTTGTCAATATCAACAAAGCTATGGACGATCAGTTTTTTAATGCCATGTCCGGTAAGTTCACAAACTTTGGTAATTGGCTCAAGGACTTTTGGGGATCTATCACGCAGTCAATGACACGTGGGTTATCCAAATCACTTGCTGATACGATCATGGGAACGGGTAACAATAGCGATGGAGGGATTGCTAATTGGTTCAAATCGTATGGCGGTTTTTCGGGGGTTATGGGTGGTTCTGCTATCCCTGCCGCTTTAGCAGGGGCAACGACTAGCGGAGGGTTGACTACAACGGTTGGTGGCACTGTTATAGATTCAGCAGGGAAAATAGTCACATCAGGGAGCGACGCTTCGGCGGTAATGGATGCCGTCAATGTTGCTTCAACGGCAAATACAGCTTACTCATTATTTACAAGTGGAGTAACGGCAGCAATGTATGCACCTTCGGCAATGATGGGTCAACTGGCAGGGACGGCATACGGTGCTGGATTGACTGGCACAGGCTCGTTTCTAGCAGGTGGGGCAAATGTTCTTGCAGGTGGTGGTGTGACAGGGCTTAGCGGTGCGGCGTATGCTGGTGGATTAGCCACAGCAGGTATCGCTGGAGGACTTGGTGGTTATGCTCTTGGCTCTATCGGAGATAAACTTCTAGGTGCAGATACAAGAGCCGCAAACTATGGGGCAATCGGTGGGGCTACGGGGGCAATCGTCGGTTCAGTCGTTCCAGTCATCGGTACGGCAATAGGTGCGGTCGTAGGTGCGGCTCTTGGGTCATTGATCGGTGGGGCTTTTGGGAAGACTAAGACAAGCATGACTGGAAGCGGTGTGCAGTTTTGGGAAGAAGGTTCAGCATCTAATATCAATGCATCATCATATGCAGATATGATGTCCAAGACAAAAAGCTGGTTTAAATCATCAGAGCGATATTGGACAGAATATGCAGCTATCAGCGACAGCGATAAGCTAAAGATTAAAAAGACATTTGACGTTTATAACTATCTGCTCTCTCAACTCGATAAAGCGAGTGATGTTACCATAGCTGCAGGTAAGTATGCCGGGTCGTCGTTTCAAGATGCTATGGCAAAAGGGTTTATCACCAAATTTACCAACATAAACACATCAAGCCCTGAGTTTGCAAAGATTTATTCCTACTGGACTACATACGCCTCAGAGGTCAGTAAAACAGTAGCCGAAGCATTGACGACATCAGTGGGCGAATATATCACTACGACACGATCATTCAACGAATGGAAACTTGGGAGCGGATCGGTAGATCAGCTCAAATTTACGGCCGATTATTTGGCTAAAGATTTCAATATCCTTTCGGACTCTATGGGCGTTTCAGGCTTGACGGTTGAAAACTATCTCCAAAAATACGATGAAGCGATCAAAACCTCATTTTCTCCCGAAACTATCACCACATGGAAGAATCTTGGTAATGCGCTCATGTCGGCAACCGATGCGAACAGCAAATACGTTGATAGCCTCAAAAACGTACAAAATCAACTCTTGCCACAAGACATGAACCTCTCAAAAGGAACTGATGCATCGCAAATTTACCAAACAATCACCACCCAAAATGATACTCTAAAATATTCCTTTGCGGAGATGATCTCGGTACTTAGAAATATTCTCTATAACCAACAGTTCAATGGGCTGAATGTGGGGATACCGGCATGAAGATAATTAAACCAAATACCTACACATACGTTACCGGTAACGTGGCGGATACGACCTATGCGGCTTGGAATATTGCTACAGTATATGCAGCAAATGATTATGTATCAGTATCTACAAATCATGGCGAGTATCAGGCAGTATCAGGGAATACTGGAAAAGACCCACGCCTAGCAATAAATCTTTATGATGCAACCAAAAATCCTACTGGATGCTGGACGTTCTTAGGCACTACAAACCGATGGAAGATGTTCGATCAGTACCTCAATACTCAAACAGTTAATCCCCTATCGATCACGGCAACATTGACCTGCTATGACGCTCAGGCCATTTTTATCGGAAACATCGATGCTGACAGCGTACAAATTCAGATCAAAGAGAATTTTGGCGGAACGATCATCGAGGATGTTACCTATTCGATGATTCCTGACCCGATTGACTGGATGGCTTATCTTTATGGGTCATGGTTAGATGAACGAAAACGAAACATCATTTATGAACGAACTACACTGACCCGTGACGTAACGATCATCGTAACCGCTACAGCAACTACTGCCAAGATCGGTTCATTCTTCGCAGGGTATTCCAATATTATCGGTGCGACTCTTTGGCAGTTTAGAGCGTCGGCTCTTGATTACTCAACTGTTGCTACGGATACACAGTCGGGGGCTACGTTTTTACAGCAGGGTAATTACGCGAAGCTTTTGGATGCGACACTGTTCATCAATACCTCAATCTCAGATGAAATCTACTCTATGCTCGTATCGCTGAGAGGGATACCTATCGTGTTCTATGATAACCCTGAAACTACACTCGTCTATGGGTTTATAAAAACGTTTGATATGAATATCAGCGGACCCGTTGAAACTAAAATCGATCTCAAATTACAAGGACTCATCTAATGGCAATAGATACCAATTTTACAACACCTTCATCACCACCATCTTCAAGTGATCCGATAAACTTTAGAACACGAGCCGATGCTTTTGTTGCTTGGCTTGTTACGTTAGTAACTCAGCTGATAAGCTTCATTACACAGCTAAATAGTACAGAAACAAATATCAATGCAAAAGAAGCCAGTACAGTAGCGGCATCAGCGGCCGCAGTCGCATCGGCAAACTATCAG
>JAQTOQ010000114.1 GCA_028713245.1 Sulfuricurvum sp.
ATACGGTGAGTTCGGGCTGGACCAAAACATCAAGCTCTTTGGTGTGGTAATGCAGCGGCTCTTTGGCGGTTATTTGCATATTGATAAACAGTGAGATGTCACTTGGTGGTCGAATGTCTTGGATGATAATGACATCGTTATCCATCACTTTGAACTGCTGTAGCGGCAAATAGGTGATGCTGGCGTTGAGTATTTCTACGTTTCCGCTGAGTGTTTGGACCGCTTTGGCGTCGCGTGTAAAAAGCAAATCCATCGCAGCATTGGCTTGCCCCTCAGGACCTTTATAAGTAAATCGATCGGAATGCACAGATAGCTCAGTGGCGAGGGTGTCCATATTGATCTCTCCGTTTAGGCGTAGGGCGTCAAATATCCATAGCTCATCGATCAGTAGCTTTCCGGCATCATCGATGTGCGCACTTGACTGTCGTTGTGAGCTGACGTCATGACCGGCAATATCCAGGCGATAGTTATCGATGAGGAGTGTATGCTCGCTGTATCGTGCCAAAACAGTATTGTTGGTGCCTCCATATTGACGCTGCGAATCTAAAACAGCAGCGTACCAAGGGACGCTAATCTTGGTGGAAACGTGTAGAGTTGTATCGTAGAGAATGTGGGTAGTGGTCTGTACTTGGGCATCGTAATATTCACCTTTGGGTAGTTTGATGAAATCCAAAGAAGAGAGTGCTTTCCATAACGATGGAGTGGATGTGGTGATGGTGAGATTGCTTTTTTCGTTATCGTAAAAGCCATTTAGCTGAACGTGCGTACCGATCAAATCGCCGGAGCCTAGAAGCTTTTTATCCGCGTATGTCAGCGAAAGAGCCCCTTTTTTAGAATGAAGGTCGAGATTAAACGCTTCATTCTCATAGTGAAGTGATCCATTGATATCGCCATAAGAGTGCTTGGTGCTAAAGGTGCCGTCGAGTTGATTCTTTTCAAGCGTATAACTTCCTCTGGCACTGACTAACAAGCTGGATTGTCGCAACGCCACAGGCAAAAATTCTAACTGGTTAAGGTCTTTTTGCGCGGCTTTAAAATCCCATTTAAAGTGAGCATAATCACGGCTTTGCAGTAAAAGAACAGTATTCCCCAAGGCTAACTTTCCGGAAATTCCCTGAGGATCATCTCGAAATTCCCCGATCACGCTTTTCTCAGAGAGGGGAAGCTCTGTGATAATTTCTCCCTTAAATGTGCTGGTTGTGACACCCTCAAGGGTATAGCGCAGTTCCTGATGCGTTTGCATCTTCTGGCCATCGCGCACTAGGAGATAGTCGGTTTTGAAATTCAGATAATCATCTTCATAGCGATAATCCATATCCAGGGAAATGGCGTTCGCAGAGATGAGGGGATCGCTAAGCAAGCCCAGTTGATCCAATGATGCATGTAGTCTGGCTCGCGTAGGCGAGAGTTCGTCTATGCGGATGCGTTGAGGGGAAGGAAGAACGGTAAAGTGTCCAACGGTAGGTTGCAGTTCTGCGGCATTGGGGTACACTAAAGCCGTGCCGCTAAGGGTATTATGCGTCATGCTCCCCTGTAAAGCACCGCTGGCGTAACGGCTCTTAATGCTGCTTTGAATAGAAGCAAAGTTCAGATTTCTCCCATCATAGTTCCCATTTTTACCATAGAAATTTAATTCGATTGGATAGCTGCTGATGAGTTGCATATTGGTGAGGGTCACCTCTTTGATCTTGAACAGGGGAAGAGGTATAGCCGCGCCGTCGTCGCCTACAAAGTCATCCAAGTTGATGTGTAATCCATCGATTGTTAAGGAGTCAATTATGTGTTCGCCTTTGAGAATGGACGTTAGGTTGTAATCGAGAGTAAGGGTTTTGGCGTCAATGGCTTTGGAATGAAGATTATGGAGAGAAAATCCCTCTGAGAGCGATCCTTGAAGGTGCGTCGATCGAATGCCAAGAGGTTTTAAGACATACGTATTGAGTAGAGACAATCCATCCGTGCGATAGGCGATGTAAAGCAAAGCTGCAGCAACTAAAATCGTGCTGATAAGCAAATAATGCAATCCGATATAGGTATGCTTGAGAGTACGCAGCAGGTATTTCAAGAGATGTTTACGTGAAAAAGAGATTTTCAAAACAGCTCTCCAATACGAAAATGAATTGCATATTGTGTCGTATCATCCGGATCAACCCCAACATCCAGCGCAATAGGTCCGATTGGTGTGACGTAGCGTAATCCTGTGCCAACAGCCAAGTAAGGCTGCGTGTAGTCAGGAGTATAGTTGTTTGATCCAAGGGTTAGGTCACTAAAAATAACACCGCGCAGGGGAGAATAGATAGGAAAACGGTATTCTACGCTCCCTTCTAACAGGGTATTAAATCCTAGTGGATTTCCGCCGGAATCTTTGGGCCCTAGGTTGCGATAGGTATAGGCACGATTGGAGTTCATCCCCCCCGCATAAAAACGGTACGAAGGAGGCGTTTGCCCCTCGTAGGTTCGCAGAGTTCCCCATTTAACACGCGTTGCGATAACGTGCTCTCCAACACTTTCTAAATAAGCTCCAAAGAGGAGTGTCTTGAAATAGGTTGCATCGGAATATTCGTTGAGCAGTGATCCTTGTACTTTTGCATTGAGCCAATACCCTTTTTTAGGATCCAGCGGTTTGTCCCGCGTATCGATGTTAACTTCTCCCATGGGTGATAGAATAAACAAATGGTTATTGGGGAAAGCCTCTGTATTGGTGCTTTGATAGGTGTTTTCTTCGTTAAATAGTAATCCAACCAGCGCCGATGAGGGTTTGTCCTGATATTTGAGGGTGAGTTTTTCAAAAACACTTTTACTTCGATATCCATCGAACAGTTCATCTATGTATCCGACCTCTCCATGAACGGAGGCACGATTGTGCAGTGGGACAGAGAGAGTTCCGGAGGCTTCTTGTTTGATTTCGCTAAAACGAGCATCCAGCGAGAGTGTCTTGAGATCACCCAGAAAATTACGATGCTTTATCCCTATAAGCGCTCCGAAGCCTTGGTCGCTGCTGTAGCCCAAGCCGGCGGTAAAACGAATAGGTTCTTCGGTTTCTTCAATGCCTACGGCTATGGGAACGATACTTCCGTTACGGTCGTTGTCGTTGATCGTAACACGGGCGATGGCTTCTTGGGCGTACAGTGCTTCGTAACTTTCTTGGATAGCCGAGAGATTGTAGGGGTCGCCTTCGTCGAAGCGTAACATGGAAGCGGTGAGCTCTTTGTCGATATTAGGTGTTGCTGCGATGTTGATAGCTCCAAAAGTACACGGATCATTCGGGGTTGCTTCAAACAGCAAATACGCTTTGTGCGTTTGGATGTCTACCCATGCTTTGGAATTGAACTCGGCATTACAGTATCCGTGATCTCCATAACGCTTTTTGATATTTGTTTTGGATACGGTAAAGTTTTCTTGATCAAACAGGACGTTGGTTTTAAGCGTTATCGCATTATCAAGCTCCAAGACACTGTTGATTTTGATGTCGGCAACCGTGATGGGCTCGTTTTCTTCAATAACCAAGGTGATAGAACTGTTAGTCTCTTGGGCGCTCACTTTGGCATCAAAATAACCTCGTGAGCGGTAGTAGCTGGAAAGGGCGATGAGACTTTGAGAAACGGCCATAGATTCCAACGCAGGGTTGTCTTCCCATACTTCTATCGCATACGGGAGCCGTAAGCCAAGAGTGTCGTACAAATCACGTGAAGTAATGTTTTTATTACCTTGAAAATACAGAGGAAGAGGGGACGAAAAGAGCAAAGAGGAGAATAAGGTGACCAATAATAATCGACGCATATTTCCCCCTTTCTTTTTTTATTATTTTATCCTAAAGATATGGTAATGTGCCCAAGGTATTCCAAGGGCGTATCTTCAGTAGCAGGGCTTAGTAGAGATAAAATCATACGGATAGTACCACCGTGGGCACAAATCAAAACGTTCTCATCGCGGTTAAGTTCATCCAAGAAACTTAGTATCCGTACTTTAAAAATGGAGAGCGATTCGTCACAGATATAATGGTGCCACGTTTCCATTGAGTCTAAAAAACGAGGATCAAAATCCTCTGAGGCTTCGATTTGAGAAAAAGTTTTCCCCTCAATGGAAGGTTTGAAGCGGACTTCTCGAAGGCGGAGATCGGGTGTGAACTCAGTGATTCCCATTGTTTCTAAGGTTGCGGTACATCGCTGTAAATCTGAAGAGTAGATACGGTCAAATTGGCGATGCAGGAGAGTCTGTATTTTATCGTGTTCAAAGAGCGTTACATCAATAGGGATGTCGGTATGCCCGTTGTAGCAGCCGTGATACTCCCGATGTGGGGGTGCATGGCGTAAAAGAGTTAGATCCATACTAACAATACTGTAAGAATCAAGATAAGTTCAACACCCTCCAGGGACATTCCAAGCACATCTCCGTTGACAAATCCCAGTGACCGCTTGGCGAGGCTTGCGAGAAGCAAAGCACTGGCAATACCGATGCCAAGGAGAGCCATAAAGTGCCACGAGAGAAACCACCATCCAAGCGCTACGTAAAGAGAAATTAGAATAACAAGGGGTAAAAAGTGAAGACTCTCTTTGAGTTGCGACACAAACGAAGAGCGAAACTCATACGTGCGTATCAAAATAAGAAGAGAAATTCGGCTGATAACGGTTATGGCCATAAAAGGTACAAAGAGATGATGCATCAACAAATAGGAGAGAGCCGAAATTTTGAGAATAAGAAAACTGACCCCATACAAAACTCCCATGGCCCCCACGGAGGGTTCTTTGATGATGACATAAGGGTCTTTTCCGCTGTGTTTTGCGTACACGGCATCGGCAACATCAATAATCGCTTCGGTATGGATAAATCCGTACAGTGCCATATAAATCACGCCGGCCATGATCGCCGCAAGCCATCCCAACGGTTCGAGAGCAACGAATACGCCAATCGCAAGGCTAGAGAGCAACAGCCCCACAAACGGAAGGGTAAGAAGCATGCTCAAAAGAACCTGCGGGAGGGAGAGATCGTCGTTGGTTCCAAAGCGAATAGGGAGAGCCGTGAAGTAGCTCAGCGCGAACTTAATTCCCAGATAAATTTGGTTCACACGGCACCTCGCTCATTATTTTCAGCCAGTCACGATCAAATACTTTTTTGATGTAGCTTTCTCTGTGGGGAACCAAACACCCCGCACAGTTTTGGTGGATAGCAGTCTCGCTGATGTACTGGTCTCCGTCGGGACTTTCGATGGAGCAGGTACTGAAAAGAGTTTTTTCTTCTTCTTTTGCGAATCCTTGATCGTTAAAACGAAAGTTCGGGCAGGCGCACAAATAGCAGTTAAGTTCAGGGGTGTCGTGGCATTTTTTAGGATCCGCATAGAGGGGGCAGAATGTGGGTTCTTGTATCACCATGTTTTCAAATCGAAAATATTCAATGATCTCTTGCTCGTTTAGATGTGTCAGTTTGTCCATGATGGCGCGGTGTTTTGCCGCATGTTCTAGGAACCATTGGTTATAGGACATGATTGAGTATCCTTTCTATGTCAAGTTTTACTCGGCATTCTTCGATAAATTGCTCTAGTATTTGATGTTTTCGGCTTTGGAAATCATACCCGATATACGACGGATTTAGAGAGTGAAAATAGCGCGTTCGGAAAGAGTCGTTTTCCAAAACCGCATGGACAAACGAACCGCGGATAGGATGGTTTTCAAACCATAACTGCTTTTTTTGGCTTTCACCGTGGCGAATTTCAAATCCTGTTACTCGGTCGTTGAAAAGAGCATAGGAACCTTTGGAAAGTTTTTTTTCTTTTTCAAAGACAATAATATCTTGTACCCAGCCAAGGGCTTCTTCACAGTCAGGCAACTCACTTTCGATGGCATAAGGATCATCGATACGTTCAAACATCATCTGATACCCGCCACAGATGCCGTAGATCGGTTTGGTTCGCATACGAATCCGTTCGTAGTGATTCCTGGAAAGGTTAAGGTACCAGTTGGGATGCTTTGGCGCGCCGCCGTTGGATGCCACCAGC
>JAQTOQ010000115.1 GCA_028713245.1 Sulfuricurvum sp.
TTGAAGCCTCCGCATACGGCGGATTAATCAACACTAAAATCTTTGTCCCCTCGGCTATCGCTTTACGCAACCCTTCAGGGATTTTATTGGTAAGGCTGTAATCAATTTCACCCTCATCCGTAATGTCATCATTGAGATAATCGTACTGAAACCGTGTGGCGGCAACGCACGTTTTCGTCGCTTTCATCACGTCCACATCGGCTTGGTCTAGGGTGGACATATAGATATTACGTGGATTGGAGTGTTTTACTTCCAGATTGCCGACACCGCAACACATATCCCACACGATATACTCTTTTTGCCAGTTTTTACCCAGCGTTTCAGTGAGTTTGTCATACGCTTTGTCTACTACGGCGAGCGGTGTGTAATACGCCCCCTTAAAACTGCGCTCATCGATGGGGATAAGGCTATCACGACGCTCTAGCAAATAATCGCGATACTCAGCTTTGGGCGGTTTGTGATAGATTGCCCAAAATTGGCGATACCCTTCCTTATTCCCTAACTCATAGTTATGCCCATTCAAACTAAAGACGGGTGCACCGTTTTTATGGAGCAATTCAGCGGGGAGATTGGCGTGCGTCGATACCGTCCCATCGTGCATGATGTCGGCAAAAAAGAGCAGTGCGTAATCCTCTTCGCTAACGCCGTTAATCTCACGACCGATCATATCGACCCATTTGTCGAACACTTGCTTGAGATTATCGGGAGTGATGGGCGTACGGATGATGTCGCCCGATTTGATCGCCATTTTGACGGTGCTGATAAATTCATCTTCGTGCGTCGAGATTTTGAATGAAACGAAATGGGTTCCGATGTGGGTGGAGACTTCGGCGAGGGCTTCGGGGGTGAATTTACTGGCAGATTGTCCCCATTTGATCGTTTTTTTCTCCAAAAACGGCAAAACATCCACCGATTTCATAATCGCCGCTTTTTCGGTATCAATGACGCACAAAAACGGAGGAACAGACTCCCCTTTGTTCATGGCAATTTGGACATAATGCAATAGCTGTGTGAACATGGCGTAGCTGGAAGTCGTCCCTTTGTCTTTCGCCTCAAACCAAATAACATCCGTTTGAATATCGATTAGCCCTTTTGTAAAGCTTTTTAAGCCCAATGCTTTGATATAAGCATCTTTAACATCTTCTTCGCTTCGGGCATTCTTGAGGGTTTCATAAAGGTTCATGATTATTCTTTTTTGGGAACATTATAGCTAAAGAGTTCAAAGAGCGGATTTTAACTTTGCATGGGCCAGCGGTATGATTGCGGGAAAAGAGATGGTGAAGTAGTTCCGTTCGTGGTGAGCTTGTCGAACCATCAACACCCTTCGACAAGCTCAGGGCGAACGGAGATGGATACCGAATCAAGTTCGGTATGACGGGAGAGATGCTACTGTAACGAAAAAGTATTACTTTTTAGTTGCGTAACGTTTACGGTCAGTTGGATCCAACCATTTTTTACGGATACGGATACTAAGAGGAGTTACTTCAAGAAGCTCATCATCTTCGATCCACTCGAGCGCACGCTCAAGGTTCATATCACGAGGTGGTACGAGCTTGATCGCTTCATCAGCGCCCGATGAACGGACATTTGATTGTGCTTTTCCTTTAATCGGGTTAACATCAAGGTCATTGGTACGGCTATGCTCACCAACGATCATCCCTTTGTAAACTTTTGTTTGAGGATTAACAAACAACACGCCGCGCTCTTGCAAGTTTGCAAGGGAGAACGCCAAGGTAACACCGTCTTCCATAGAAGTCAACGCTCCATATTGACGGCTCTCAACACCGCTTGCAGTGTATGGGCGGAACTCCAAGAAAGAGTGGTTCATAACACCCTCACCTTTTGTTTCTGTCAAGAACTGTCCACGGAAACCAATAAGTCCACGCGCAGGGATAACGAACTCTACGCGAGTAAAGCCCTCACCCATTGGAACCATCGCTGTCATTTCTGCTTTACGACGACCCAAACGCTCGATGATACTTCCTGCAAACTCTTGAGGAAGGTCAACGACTAGGTGCTCAAACGGCTCACATTTGATCCCTTCCATTTCACGTATGATAACTTCAGGACGTCCAATACCGAACTCAAAGCCTTCACGACGCATATTTTCTGCCAAAATAGTGATTTGAAGCTCTCCACGTCCTGAAACTTGGAATTTACCTTCGCCGATTACTTCACAACGCATTGCAACGTTGGTGTTCATTTCTGCTTCAAGACGCTCTTTGATCTTGTTAGAAGTGATATGCTTCCCTTCTTGACCTGCAAGTGGAGAATCATTAACCGAGAAGAAAACGTTCAACGTAGGCTCTTCAACGTGCATAGGATCCAAAGGCATAGGATTGATAGGATCACAGATGGTGTCCCCAACGTCTACGGTTTCGATACCTGCAAGTGCAACGATGTCGCCCGCTTCTGCGGTTTGGATCTCTGTACGGTTAAGTCCCATAAACCCGATGAGTTTAGAAATTTTACCTTTAACCATTTCACCGTCTGCTTTTGCAAGGAGGATATTATCGCCCTTAGAAATACGTCCGTTGAAAATACGGGCAATACCGATCTTACCAACATAGTTATCATAGTCAAGAGTAAAGACTTGCAATTGTGTTGGGTTTTCAGCATCACCTGTAGGCTCAGGCACTTTTTCAAGGATTGTGTTAAACAAACAGGTGAAATCGCCATCAGGATCAGACATGTTTAGTTTTGCCATACCATCACGTGCCGCAGCATAGATGATTGGGAAATCAAGCTGATCTTCCGTTGCATCCATTGCTACGAATAGGTCAAATACTTCATCAACTACACGCTCAGGATCAGCGGAAGGTTTGTCGATTTTGTTAATAACAACTATTGGCTTGAGTCCAAGCGCAAGCATCTTCTTAACAACGAACTTAGTCTGAGGCATAACCCCTTCATAAGCGTCAACGAGGATCAAAGCCCCGTCAACCATTTTCAATACGCGCTCAACTTCTCCACCGAAATCGGCGTGACCCGGAGTATCGATAACGTTGATTTTGTGATCACCGTAACGAATTGCGGTATTTTTAGAAAGAATCGTGATCCCACGTTCTTTTTCAAGAGCATTAGAGTCCATTGCTCTTTCATTGACTTGCTCGTGGCTGCCAAATGTTCCAGATTGCTGAAGCAATCCGTCAACTAGGGTCGTTTTACCATGGTCAACGTGCGCGATGACGGCGATGTTACGAATTTTTTGCACTGAATATCCTTATAGGTAGGCCGTTATTTTCGCGAATTATATCTTTTTAAAAGTTAAGGATGGTTTAAGTGAGTCCAATAGCTTATATGGAATAACTTTTGCTTGTTTCTATTATCTATAATATCTTGTGCACAAGGATCGCAACTATGGTCGTACAAAGCAAAGAAAACAAAGCATCGTCCTCTCTGATTGAATTACTGGGCGGATCGAAAAAATCAGATAATGCTAGGGATAGCAAATCCAACGATGTGTTCGCACAGCTACTTACATCTTTGAAGGACTCTACAAAAGTTGGGAAGTCAACGGCACAAAAAGCGAACTTTACGGCGGTCATTGATCCAAAAAAGGATTCTTCTACAGTACCTGTTCCTACCGTCAATACAAAATCCGTTGAGCCAAAATCAACAGATATAAAGCCTATCGATACCAAAAAACTCAGCACCAAGGGATTGGCAGAGCTGTTAATAGGAAAAGAAGACGAAACAAAAGTCTTTCCAAAAGAGTTGGTCAATGTACTGAGTAATGATCAAGTTCATTCCCTCATCAGCAAAGCTAAAGAGTATCTCAAAAACGCCATTACCGAAAAATCGCCTGAGCTTAAAGCTGATGAAAAAGCAATACCTAAAACACTCATGGGGCTTGTAGAGCTCGCGCATAAAATTGGGATTGATTTAACCCAGATCACTCTCTCCACGGTAGATAAAGATTTGGCAAGCCCGCTCAAAGAACTGCCAATGCCACTACTTACAAAACCTCTATTGGATTTCAAAGGACCTGCAAAAGAGGCAGCACCTGAGAGCTTTAAGGGATTTGAAGCAATCGTTCAACTGCTCAAAGAAGCAAAACCAGAAAAAGAAGAGGTTAAGTTAAGCAAAGATTCCAAAAAAACTTCTGACCAGCCGCTTCAAACACTCCTTAAAGGCTTGGACAAAGCTCCTGATATTGTAATAGAGGCTCCAAAAGAGCTTCCGAAGTCTCTCATAGCTGCTGTTCATACGGACGCACTGAGTAATCTCTTACGTGGGAACACAGATGGAGAAATTCATAAAGAAAAAGAAGAGATCAAGCCACTCACAGAATCAGGGAAAAGCCATCAGCCTCTCAAAGCTGATTCGCTCGAGGTCAAGAGTAAAGAAGCGGTACAAAGCATGCGTCATTTTGCGATCGATCTCAAAGAAGCCGCTGAGAATTACAAGCCTCCATTCACGCGACTGACCATGAAGCTCAATCCGCAAGCGTTGGGAGAAGTGGATGTAACACTCATCCAGCGTGGTAATAACGTTCATGTAACTATCCAGTCGAATAATGCAGCCAGCGTCGCATTTTTAGCGCACAATGCAACTGAACTCAAAGCACAACTTGCACAACAAGGTGTCACCAATACAACGATGAACTTTATGGCAGGTTCGGATAATCAATCGCAAAACCCACAGCAGCAACAGCAGCAACAAAATGAGAATCGCTTTCGTGCTTACCAGTCACTTGAAGAACTTCAGCACAATACCGAAGAGCTTAGCGCTCTTGAAATCATCATTCCGCATTACGCGTAATCAAAGGAGAATATTATGGCAATCGATTCAGTAGGAAACAATGCAGCTACAACAGCTGCATCCACAGCAACCAATCCCAACGGTATTTTAGGAAAAGATGATTTTATGAAACTGTTGCTCTTGGAACTCAAATACCAAGACCCTACCTCTCCGATGGACAGTGAAAAGATTTTGACACAAACCTCTCAGCTTGCGTCTTTAGAATCGGCAGAAAATACCAATAAATCGCTCACTGCACTATCTACATCACTTGCAGCATCCATGCAGCTCTCGGGTATTTCCGCTATCGGGAAAATTGCCGATACGGGAAGCAATGCGGTAGCCCTTACCAAAGGTCAAAGTGTTGATTTTCAACTCTACTTTCCAGACAATGTAACAACAGGCAGCATCAATATTATGGATGTTGACGGGAAAGTATTGCGTACCATGAAAGTCGGAGCAACCGATGCCGGTGTAGCCAAATATACGTGGGACGGGAAAGGCGATGACGGTTCTGCTTTGAGTGAAGGAACCTATTATGTCGATTCTAGCTATGCTAAAACAGATGGCTCCACAGGTACCACACGTATTGGACGCTATCCAATAGAGTCGATTAAATTTGATGCGGGCAAAACTTTTGCAAAACTGGGCACCAGTTATGTAGACTTTAGCTCAATCAAAGAGATTATGGGAAACTAACATGACACAGGGATTTTATGCGGGATTGTCCGGTCTCATAACGCATCAATACGGCATTGACGTTGTGTCAGATAATTTAGCCAATGTTAACACGATAGGTTACCGTGGATCTAATACCGAATTTGCTTCTCTACTTTCTAGTAAAATTGTGAGTTCTGGTGCGCAAACACCTACTTCTAATGATCTCGAGCTAGGGGTACGTCTCCAAGCAACCACCATGAATACTGCCGGAGGGACTCTTGTTAATACTGACAGGTTCAATGACCTCGCCATCGGCGGCAATGGTTGGTTTGGGGTTTCGAAGGGAACCAATAACTATTTTACTCGTGCGGGAAATTTTGTCATGGATGAGTATCAAAAAACACCTGGCGTAGGAAATTCTTCTGTAGCTCGGCTAACAACGACTGACGGGATGTACGTAACAGGCACTATGCTTGGAAATTTTGCCTATGATGCTGTAAATGACTATGAGAAATCACTCACTGTTAATCCGACTGCCACCAATCGTCTTGGTGCGTTTGTTGTTG
>JAQTOQ010000116.1 GCA_028713245.1 Sulfuricurvum sp.
AGGCCGCCAAAGATATCGCCCATTTGGCTACCTTGAGCTTGGTTCTGCGCTGCTTGGCCTGCAAATGCCATGTTGCCTTTATTCATCACGGCTGATGCTAAACCGCCTGCAAGCTCATTGGAGGCGTTATAGCCCATTTGGTTAATACCCTGCATTCCGGCTAAACCTTGGTTGTAGAGGCCTTGATTGCCCTGCAATCCAGTGCCGTACATGCCCAGTGCCTGACCCATGTAATTGTAGAAGTCTTGGTTAGCCAATCCTTCAGCCATAGTCGCGGCTTGCTGTTGATGCTGAGGAGAACCCGCCATACCACCAGCCGCTGCTGCGTTATTGGCAGCATTCATGCCTTGGCCGAGCTGAAATTGAAAACCAGGAGATTGATGATACCCACCAGCGATTTTATTAAACATGGCGCTAGGGTCATTCATCAGTGAATTGTATTGGCCTTGAAGCCCAGGAAGGTTGCCCATGAGGCTGCCATATTGGCCTTGTAGCTGACCAAGCGCACCTTGACCTGCATTGATATAAGGCTGAAAATAAGGCGAGATGGTGCCTGGGATTTGATCGTATGCGCCTTTGGCTGCATCATAAGGATTGTTCTGACCACCGAACATTCCCATGAGGCCTGCGCCGACCCCTCCCAAACCACTTGCTATTCCAAAATTTCTAACATTCATAGTTCCATCCTTAGAACTAAATAATCACTTGAAACGTCCCTGAAATATTAACTTTCAGTTGATTAGTAGTACTATCATACAATAAAGCACCCTTGGAAGCTGCAGTATTTAGTTGATTTATTACCGTTGTTGGTTGTTGTGGAACCTTAAAACCTTCATCGGATAAATTACCCTGCAACGCCTGAAAAAGTTGCTGCAAAATCAGCTGCCATTCCTCAGTTAAATAACCTCTGGAATCGACAAATTTAATGTTTTCAAAATTAGGTATGTTCATTGGTAAATACTCACAATGCCATCAGTTACAACAAATCGTCCTAATCCCCAAAAACGAAATTGAGGAATAAAATCATTTGCTGATCCAAGACCGAAATAAACCAATCTATTTTTAAAAACACCACGTGGATTTAATTGCTTTGACCATATATTTCCAAAGCTTTCTCCACCATCACGTGATACAGATAAATGAACTGCTTGCGGAATTGGGTAAGCAGTTTCAATCATCTCTTCTGCTAAAATTTCTTCGCCATCTTCTGTTAATAAAACCGTTCCATCTTCAGCATAAAGACCCGATGTCACACTTATTTCTAAACTGACTGAAACCTCTAATGGTTCACCATCTTCTGTTAAAATAGCGTCCCCGCTTTCTGTCAAAAGATCATTATTTAAAAATACATTTTGTTGAACACCTTGCTCTATAGTGAAGGTAAGATTGTTGACTGCAAATCGAGAAGTATCAGGCAAGCGAATGTTGCGACAAACGCGAATGCGGGGAATTTCGTTTCCATCATAGGTAGTAAATTGCGTTCCCAATTGATATAAATTGCCATCAGTAAAACTAACGAAAAAATATTTATCATCGAAAAATGCCACCCTTTTAGCAATATGAGCATTCATGTTTTCATCACACAAAGTAAAAAATTTCTTTGTGTTAAAATCATAAACGTAAGTTAAATTATCATCAGGAAAAGTTAACTGATAAAGTAAATGCCCATCTTGTCTGAATAAAAATCCATAGGAATTTGCAGGGTTTTTTAATTGCGTGAATTTAAAATCAATTCCATCGGTTGATATTTTTTGAATATCACCACCCGTTGAATATGCGATCATCGGCCCGGATTTTTCGTTAGCAGCAAGCCACACAATAATATTATCGTTGTACGCAATGGTTGCTGGATTTAAGCAACCATAATCGATATTCACTGTTGAGTTACGCTGATAAGGAAAAAGTTGTGCGCCAACATCTTGCCACAATTCAGTAACGGTCTTTCCCATTACAAACAGGAGATTTCCACGACCAGGAAAACGTTGAGTTGCAACGACTGTATCAGGTTTCGTTTGAAAGGTTCCAACGTGGAAAGAGTCATTAGGCCATGAAAGACCATTCCCGACATCTGATAATCGCCATGTAGCAGTATCAATTGCGGCTGCGATAAAGCGACCGTTTTGATAGGTGATATAACCAGGAATAAAATCAATGCTAGCCGTTGTAAATGCGCCAGTAAGATAATTGTAAATGTAAATATTTTGCTGGTCGCAAATTGCAACTTGATGCGTATTGTTTTCGTCAATGAAAACATCCCCAACATAAGTTCCGATTGTACCAACGCGCGTAAATGAATTGTTCGTTGAAATAATATAAACGCTATTTGCAATCACAGCTATCATGTGATTAAAACTAACGCTCGTAAAAATAGCACGTCCTGATGCCTGCTGAATAATATGCGCGACTTGTTGATGACCCGCGTAAGGCACAAGAAAATTGTCGGAAATAATCATATTGTAGGTTTGCTCAACCGAAACTTTGGGATAGCGCCCAAATTTCGTAGAACCCACAATATCCAACGGAAGCTGTGTAAAGGTCTGAGATCGTCCCTTCAATTGCCTGGCCTCCATCCACGGCCAATATTGATGTCGCCCCAGTTAATACCTGTTGAACCCTGTAAGTTTGAAACCTTAGTGAGTGTCATATCAGGTGGGCTAACATCCGTCATAGCCTCTTCCAACTCTTCAAGTTCAGCCATTGCTTGCGGCTGCATTGGAATGCCAAACTCAGAACAAATGCGAAGTGCTAATCGATAACGTAAGTAATCGATATAATATTCATCGAATGTCAGCAATAAATCTTGGTTTAACGTGACATTATCAAAACCGAATTTTCCCCAGATTTTAATAGGGTAAGCTGCATCTGGAAGGAAATATAAAAAGATGTTTGAGCCATTTAATACACGCTCAAAATGCCAGTTAAAAGGCAATGATGTGATGTTATCTACACGGCCTGAACCAAAGTAGGGTCGGCGTGATTGAGGCATCGTAGAATAACGCACTGGCCCAATATTAAAAGTCAGTGTTTCAGGTTGCACCAAATTAGGTACGAAATATTCTTCCTGTCCCACTACCGCATTAAATTCATATTGCTGGTAGTAAGGGATAACCCTAGAGTATGCGGACTTCAACGATAACAGAGCATTCAACCAAACTAATGCATCCTCTAATTGTTGACCCGTGACTGTTTGCAGTTCACGGGAAACAACTTGAGATAAGTAATAGGCGCGATTGATAAGCTCCGTTACCGTATAAGCCATAATGCATATCCTTATGCTTACAGTTGCATTTCAAATGCTTGTACAAACACATTGTTTAATGTTCCTGCGCTGGTTTTGTAACTGACTTTAGGTACAGAAGAAACTGTCAATGGGAGAATAACAAAGTTATCTTCCTGAGCGACAGCTGCAACAATTCCTAAGATAGTTTCAAAGTCACCAGTTGCACCGCTTGGCGTAAAGTTCAATGCATCAGCAGCAGCATTTGGAGTCCACTTGTATTTCAAGCTAACACGGCTGTATTTGCTTGCTGGAACGCCTACTGACAAATCCATTGCGGAATAAGTAGCAGAAGTACCAGAAGAGGTCACGGTCACTGCAATAGGAGCATCCCATTGGAAGTATTTACCGGAACCACTACCAGACACGTAGTAAGCTAAAATATGCGAGGAACCATCAGTCTTACAAACACCGATTACGCGCAAGGAGTCATATCCTTGTGGCAATACAGGTGCGCTTGCGCTTGTAGACGCTAAAGCGGCAGGCTGATTTTTGTTGCTGGAATCTGCAACGGCATAAATGTAATAGAAAGTGCTAGCGGCAATAGAACCTGTGTCCAAACCGTTTGCGCCATTTACACCAAAATTAATGGTGGTATTGGAGTTTGCGGTTAAGGCCTGATTACCCTGGTTTAAATAGTTTCCAAGGTTAATGTCGATCATATTGTTTGAATCGCGGCACTGGCCTGCTAATACATCTAACTTAGTGTTAGGCGTAGTCGCATTGTTTAACAAAGACAACCCATTCACATAAAGAAAGGGCTGGTTGACGATTGGGTCTAATTGGCTCATGGTCATTTCATCCTTAAAATTCGTTAAAGTTTCGGAGTGAAATCCTTAAGATTCCACTCCGATCCATCCTTAGACAGGGAATGCAATTCGCATAGAGTATTCAGGCACAAGGACTGAACCCCATGTTGCGTCATGAATCATACCCATTTGGTTCTGACCAAAGAGCGAGCCGTAAGTCATACGCATAGACACACCAGTGTCAGGATCGTATTCAGCTGCTGTTGGGTATGGGTACTGATCAGGCAATCTAGGCATAGCTAGATAGAATGCATCACCACCAATTACCAATCCGCATTTATGACTTGGTAATGCTTTTGCTTGCATACCAGCCACAATGTTGTAATTGATGTTTTGTCCACCGCCTGCAGTTGACTGCAAGGTTGGAGCAACGCTAACTACTACGTTACCAGAACCGTCTGCAGCAGCGTCTGCTGTCGCACGAACCTGTAAAGGCTGTGCTGATGGAGTGTGACCAATGAAGGTTAAGTAACGAAGATTTGGCTGACCAGAAACGTTGTCTTGGAACTGAATCAAGTCACCAGATTTAATTGCACTTGCATCAGACGCTGTTGCGCCGCTGAAAGTGATCTGAGTGATTGCAGCACCAGTAGGATCGTTTGTGGAAACAACTGTTAATGTAGAAGCATTTTGTCCAACGTTACCAGCCGTATGAATAGGCAGTAAGTTTGACTGATAGTACATAACAGGTGGTGTACCAAATTCACCAACTTCCCAAGACATAGCAATGTCATTGTTACGGTTAGGTGCAAATTGGTTTAAGCCAGTACCAACGATTGCTGGGATGTTGACATCAGGTAAAATTACCTTGATACCTTGCTGAACTGAACCGAAGTTCTTAAAGTTCGCAATCATCTGAGCTAACTGTTGGAAAGAGTTAATAGGTGTTAAAGCATCACCAAAGAAACGGAATGGGCCTGATTCTGTGTGCAAAGCACCAGTTGGCACAGTCTGTCCATTAACTACAGTATTAACCGGAACGTGAGAGTTCGCGTTTAATGCCAAGTTAACTTCGATGTTTGCCCCCATTTCAGCGACTGCTGAACGACCGAACAATTCCATGTAACTTTCAGTGTCTTTTTCGACATTGAAAATTCTTTCTTGTGCGGTGAAGGCGTATGAGGTGTTGGTTGCTTGATCGCAAGTAAGAGACAATACACGTTGAACAGCTGGCTGAAAGCTTGCTACCAAGCCTTGAGCAGTTGTAAAACGAGGTGGTAAATCAAATGTGACCACCGAGCCTAAATTTGCAGTGATTTTCTCGAAGTCTTTGAAGCGAGTATTCGAGATATTCATAAAGCAATTTAAGTTTTCGAGCAGCGCAAGGTTAGAACGTTGGTACGTTTGCACCTGTTGCAAAATATTAGTAGGCAGAGCCATATCCATTTCTCCAAGTTAAAAAAGTCCATTTCTTTCTGGAGATAACGGTCAAGCTATGTATAGGAACTACGCCCTGTATTTCCTTCGCAAGTCCCGTACAGTCGTTTGGCCATTATCCGTGCCAACTGTGGAGGGTTTAACTTGACTTAATGGTTCTGCCGCTCAAGGTTCTTGAGAAGCCTGTTGATTCACTTTTATTGAATCCACTAACTTCTTCATTTCATGCTCGGCGAGATGAGGATTGATATACGCGAGTGTGGTTAATGAGGCAACTTTCCCAGGATTCCTTCCCAGTTCATATATCACATCCCCTGCAATCCCTGTATCTGTTGCCATCTTAACGATATGGGGCATTTGTTGAAAATTCCCCAATTTATCAACAGTCTCGTCAAAATCAGAGTATTTATCCTTCCCTGCCTTCATCTGCTCAACAAAGTTAGAAATGGTGCTTTGCACCCCTGCCATTTGAGCTTGCTTATGCGCTTCATCGGCAATCATTTGCC
>JAQTOQ010000117.1 GCA_028713245.1 Sulfuricurvum sp.
CTTGATCCCATTCCTCTCTTATTAGAGAGCAGTGATTGGGAACGAATAGAAGCAGGAATACAACAGCGCGCAAAATTACTTAATCTCCTATTCAAAGACATTTACGGAGAGCAAAGAGTTCTCAAACAAAATATTGTTCCCAGTGAAGTGATCTTCGGTCATAGCGGTTTTTTGCGTGAAGTACATGGACTGTATGCGCATCTTGAACATCCATTGATGATAGTTGCTGCTGATTTAGCACGAGGACCTGATGGAAAAATGTGGGTGATTCATGACCGTGTTCAATCCCCCTCCGGTTTGGGCTATGCGGTTGAGAACCGGCTCACGATGAACAGTGCCGTGCAAACGCTGTATTCAAATATTTCGATTCGCCGTTTGTACACATTTTACGAGGATTTTAAATCCATGCTCATGAAACAAGGTGCCCACAATAAAAGTGAACCGCTTAATGTCTTACTTACCCCAGGAGCACACAATGAAACCTACTTTGAGCATGCGTATTTGAGCTCATTTTTAGGCTTAACACTGGTCCAAGGACAGGATTTATTGGTAAAAGGGGGAGCTGTTTGGCTCAAAAGCCTCAAAGGACTTCGCCGTGTGGACGCGATTTTACGGCGTTTGGATGAGAGTTACTGCGATCCGTTAGAGTTGCGAGCGGATTCTAAATTGGGCGTTTCAGGATTAGTACATGCAGTTCGTAAGCAGGGCATTACGATGGCAAATCCATTAGGCTGCGGAATTTTGGAAAATTTAGGTCTTCATCCATTTATGCCGGAATTAGCACACTTTTTTTTGAATGAAGAGTTAATACTTCCTCAAATTGCCAGTTGGTGGTGCGGACAGGAGAAAGAGTGCGAATATGTGCTTGAAAATCTTTCAACACTGATTATCAAAACAATCGATCGTAGCGGGGATCAGTCTGGTACGTATAGAGGTAAAAACCTTTCTGCAGATGAGCAAACACTGTTACGCGCTAAAATTCTAGAAAATCCACATTTATTTGTAGGACAAGAAGAGGTGCAGTTTGCTACGGCCCCAAGCCTAGTTGAGGGGGAAATAAAGCCTCGGCATGTAGTCATCCGTTCATTTGCGATTACGAAAGATGCCCAGTACGAGGTGATGCCTGGAGCTTTGGTGCGTGTTGGAAGCAGTGATGATTCATTGATTGTTTCAGGTCAGCGCAGCGGAAGTAGTAAAGATTTATGGATTTTGGGTGAATCGGGCCCAGTAACTCCAAATAATGCGTATAAACCCAAAGCTACGTTTGAAAATTCATTGGAAAATATTCCGAGCTTGCGGGCTGAAAATCTGTTTTGGCTGGGGCGCTATTTGATGCGTTGTATCATGAGTGCGCGTATGATTCGTATTACGCTTAAAAGCTTGGCGAATGCAACACGTTACGATCGCCAAGGAAATCTTCAGGCGCAAGAAATTTTATGCGATACATTATGTCATTTGAGTATGACGTATCCCGGATTTTTAGGAGAGGGGGATGAAAAGGTTACGAATCCTGTGGCTGAAATATGGTCGGTAATTGCACAAAGCGACAGAGTTGGATCGCTGTATCAAGCCCTCAATATGCTTTCCAGTGCCAACACCAGTACGAAAAATTTGCTCCCCTTGGAATCATGGCGTATTTTTGATCGACTGATGCGCGAATGGAGTGAGTACGCCAATGACACTATGCCACAACAGAGAATGATGATTTCAGGCCTTGACACTCTATTGGTCCAGCTGATGGCCTATAAATCACTCATAGAAGACAGTTTGTTTGCACAGCAGGGATTGATATTATACGAAATTGGGGCAGGCCTTGAGCGCGCGCAATTGTTGATTGCGAAGTCTCGTTCGATGCTGACAGCCGTGCATGAGCCATTTACGGAATACGAAATTTTGGAAACATTGTTGAGTAGCAGTGAGAGCTTAAACGCTTACCGCGCTCACTACCGAGCTTCCATAGAGCTAGAACATGTGAGTGAGTTTATGCTGTTAGACAGTCATTTTCCAAAGTCTTTGATCAGTGAGATATCCCATTTGCTCAAATTATTACCAAAATTACCAAAGTTTAAACATGATATCTATTTAAGCCGATACGAAGAGCCTCTGTTTGAAGCATTTTCTATTTTACGTTTAAGTCGAATCGAGAGTTTATGCGCGTTAGCACTAGATTCTGTTGTTCGTGAGAACTTGGATGCGCTGCTTGCAAGTGTTTCCGAGAAATTAATTGTGGCATCAGATGAGTTATCCAAAACTTATTTCGCCCATTACGATGAGTAGACATGTTGTATCATATCTTTCATAGTACCCAGTTTTCCTATCAGCAGTGGGTCAGTTTCAGTCACAATCTGATTCGACTCAAGCCTAGAGATACCCCATTTCAAACCGTGGTTGATTTTTCGCTATCAACTGATCCTGCTATTGCTGAGCTAGAAGGCTATACCGATTATTTTGGAAACCATTTGCATCATATGCTCATACGTGAGCCACATCATCATCTAAAAGTAACGGTACGCACGTGTATTGCAATGGATTTACAGGCAATTCAACAGCATAGTACGCTGGCGCAATACGCGAAAGACGTTACGTATGGACAAGCGCTTCAAGCGCTCAAAACCAGTACCCCTGAAGTGATTGATGCCAAGCAATTTCGCATGCCAAGTAAATTCATAACCAAAATGGACCCCTTGGTGCGTGACTATGCGGCGAGTTCTTTTTCGCATCAGCGCTCTTTATATGAAAGTGTTCAAGAATTTATGGGACGTATTTACCATGATTTTCAATTTGTGAGTGGCTTTAGTGATGTAAATACACCAGTAGAAACCGTATTTGAAGCGCGCAAGGGAGTTTGTCAAGATTTCGCACATCTAGCAATAAGTGCGCTTCGTTCTCTTGGGCTTGCAGTACGCTACGTGAGCGGATACATAGAGACATTGCCTCCATCAGGAGAAGAAAAACTTTTTGGAGTCGATGCATCGCATGCGTGGTTTGCTATTTTTATTCCGGGGTACGGATGGTTTGATTTTGATCCAACCAACAATCTCATCCCTTATGATCAGCATATCGTATTAGGATATGGTCGTGACTATGCCGATATCGCACCGATGCAAGGGGTAGTTTTTGGAAGTGGAAGAAGTAATGTGAGTGTAACAGTAGATGTAACCCGCGAAGAGATGCCAGCACAAAATCAGAGTCAAAGCCAAAGGCAGTCGTGATTGTTTTTTCAGCATATTTGGTAGTAAAACAGTAATCTTTTTACTTTATACTGTCGATATGAAACCAATAAAAATTCAATTATGTTTATTTTTGGCATTATTGTTAGTGGTGTTATATACTTCTGAATGCAGTGCAAAAGAACTTTCAACGGCACAAAGAGTCGCTTTGATTCACCCGATTGAACCTCTTGCGATGCAATACGGCACGGGAGATATCAAAGCGTATGTTTTTGTTGATCCAAAATGCCCCCATTCCAGAGATTTTCTTTCGATGATTTATGACAATGAAAAAATGCGCAATATTTATCGTTATTACATCTTCTTTTATGAGCTCAAACGACTTCAATCTCATGATCTAATTGGAACCATTTATGCATCCTCCTCGCCTTTGCAAAAAACATTTGAAGTAATGGTCGGAGGCAAAGAAATGGAAGAATCAAAATCATTTTCTGCAAAAGTAGAAGATCGCATCGATTCAATAGAATCGGTTGCAGAGGCCATTGGCGTCAATAAGCGCCCCTATTTAATCATTAAAAAAGAGTTGGACTAAATTATGTATTATCACACCCCCAATGTTGTTAAGTATGTGCGCACTATTTTACGTTTAAGAATTTGGATACTGACGGTTTTTATAGTCTCTGCTTCTCTTGCCTTTACTTTCTTTAGACCCGTATTGATATCGTCTGATACATTATATTGGCTTGGCGAATCCAAAGAGTTTCAAAAAACACTCACCCAAGCTTACGATACAGAGCATGTAGCGTCGCTGAGTATCAATGTTCCGAAATTTGATGACGCTACGAAATTAGCTTTAACAGTGCTTCAGTCAGAACTTGAGTATAACAAAGAGATTACTCGTGTCGAGTCACTTTTCTCTGCTTATCGTATTGCAAGCGAAGGGGGAGAAGATTCCGGAATGGTACGGGCTTTACCTATCCATGAATTATCCGCTCTAAAAATAGTAGGCTTTGTATCGTCTTTCAAAGAGCCGTATAAGCAATTTGTGAATGAAGACTTTACGAAATTCAACTTTATAATTCATTCCAAAGCGCCCATTGATGTTTCCAGCATAGGCATTCCCTATACGTATAATTACTCAGAACCTTCTGAAAAGTTGCAGCTAGGACATTATTTAGGATACATAGCCATCTTTATATTAGCCATTGTAGTGATGTCTCGATGGTTATTTCAAAACTACATCGCAGCTTTTGGAGCGTTGAGTGTTACGGTTTTGACCTTGATACTCACGTTTGCAACGATTCAAATTCTTACAGGCAATCGTCAGATTCATATTGCTATGACATTGATGGTAGTGAGCGTATCGATCGGTCATTTTTTATACTTTTATTATCGATGGCATATATCGCAGTATAAAGGGACGCCTATACGAGCACTTGAAAAAAGTATTGATCGTAATCTAGCTCCTGCACTTTGGACACTTCCAGTTTTGGCAATCAGCTTGGGATCGTTACTATTCGCAGATTCGCTCATCATTACGACACTAAGCCTGAGCTTGATGATATCATCGGCGTTTGCGTATGCAATTAATGTGACCTTTTTGCCGGCATTTTTGAGCTACTTTACTGTTGCACACCCGCGTGTCGGATTTGCACGTTTGTGTTATGAATTTGCCAATCGTGAAAGTCATTATAACCATCACTTGTTGCAGTTGTTTATAGTAATAACGATATTAGTCACGGCTTTTACCATTGTACGCTTTACAACAGGCAAAATAGAAATATTTGATACGCACGTTGGGCACAAAACAATTACCCTCAAAGTTCCCTTTGAAGAGATTGATCTTTCCATGCTTCAAAAACTAAAACAATTCGAAATAGATTTGCGTCGTAACAATACGGGAATCCAAAAAGTCGATTCCGTGCAAAGCGTTTTAACACAGCTAGATATGGCAAGCTCACCAAAGACCCCCATCGATGAGCAGCGTGTGCTGCAAGCGCTCTTCTTTCTAGAACTAAACGATATGGACAAAGCCTACATGGACGAGAACGCGCTCAATGTGACGATTTCGTTAAACAATGCAGATCAATCTGCAATTATACGTTGGATAAAAGAGTATAAAAAAATCCCTTTCTACTTTACCGATATTGAAACACTCTCAGAAAGCGCCAAAATGGATAAGCGTATTCTATTGTTTTCGTCGCTTATAGCGGCCCTTGGGATGATCGGCTTGGTTATGGGAATTATTTTTAGATCGTTTAAGATAGGCTTAGTAGGGCTTGCAGCGAATGCTATACCCGTAATATGGTTTGGTCTTATCATGTTGGTCTTTGACTTAGCCCTGAGCATTGAAATATTGATCGCAATGACAATATCGGTAGGATTGACCTCTGATACTATTATACACTTTGCGTACAAATATTTTAGAAGTCGCTATTTTGGACGGACAAAAAAACATGCATTGGAAATAATGTTCTTCTATGCAGGGATTCCTACGGTGATTGGAGCGGGAGTTTTGATGGGTGTATTCGGATTATTGACGTTGACACAGCTTGAAACATTACAGCTAATTGGAGGATATGGTGCGATATTGATGTTTATATCCCTGATTAGTGATTTGTTTATTCTCCCTATTTTGCTATTAGCCATCGATGAAGAAAAAGGGTATCATGTGACAGTACGGCATTAAAACGAGAGTGTAAAATCACATTCTCTGATACCATCTGAAATTATGAGCAAGCAACTTCGAAATTCTTTCCCAT
>JAQTOQ010000118.1 GCA_028713245.1 Sulfuricurvum sp.
TTCTATTTTATTGGTTCCTATTTCTTCTTTAAGTTCGCGGAAAAGGGCTTCTTCGGACGTTTCTCCCTCATCGATTCCCCCCTGTGGAAACTGCCACACCCCTGCTAAATCACTGCGTTCTGCAATGAAAATTTCTTTTTCCTGCGGATACGCGCTGGAGACAATAATAGCGGCGACATTGGGACGATAAAATTTTTGTTG
This sequence comes from Sulfuricurvum sp., assembly GCA_028713245.1. Classification (GTDB taxonomy): domain Bacteria; phylum Campylobacterota; class Campylobacteria; order Campylobacterales; family Sulfurimonadaceae; genus Sulfuricurvum. The sequence goes on from JAQTOQ010000118.1 coordinate 202, forward strand.
ACTCATTCGCTATCTTTTTTCCTATAATTGTAGGGTATTCACCATTAAAAAAGTATAATTCGCCATGCTTTTATACATTCATATCCCTTTTTGCGACAGCAAGTGCTCTTATTGTGCCTTTAATTCTTATGTTGACAAGTTTTCGCAGCGCGAACGCTACATGAATGCCCTATCGATTCAACTCGAAACTGAACTAGAGCGTTTTAATGTCAATTCCGACAACCTCATCGAAACCGTTTTCATAGGCGGAGGTACGCCATCAACCGTTGATCCCCACCTTTATCACCCAATATTTGAACGTATTCGCCCTTATTTACAAGAAGGTGCTGAAATTACCTCGGAAGCTAACCCTAACAGTGCTACCTATGAATGGCTCAGAGGAATGAGAGAACTTGGAGTAAACCGTATCAGCTTCGGGGTCCAAAGTTTTAACGATGAAAAACTCAAAACTCTCGGACGCGCACACAATACTCAGCATGCTCTTCAAGCCATCAAAAATGCCGCAGCTATCGGCTATGAGCATCTTTCTCTAGATCTCATCTATGGTGTTCAAGGGGATACTAAAAATCTGTTGAATAGCGACATCAACCAGGCGTTTGCACTACCGATAGACCATATAAGCCTCTATTCTCTTACGATTGAAGAAGAGACCGCATTTGAAAAATTACCCGAAATGGCAAGCGAACAACTCGATCTTACTCAATGGCTCTTTGATAAAATAGCTTCAAAAGGGTTTGAACAGTATGAAATTTCCAATTTTGGCGAATACAAATCTAAACACAACATTGGCTATTGGGAGCATAAACCCTACATTGGATTAGGTGCAGGTGCCGTTGGATTTTTAAACACAACTCGTTTGTATCCCACCACCGATATAGAAGCTTATATTGATGCCCCACTTTTTATAAAAGAAGAATGTCTCAATGACGCAGAGCTCTTAAATGAAAAATTTTTCTTAGGATTTCGCAGTAATGTCGGCGTAGCTAAATCGCTACTCTCCAAAGCACAATATGCTCAAGCACAAATGCTGCACGAGGGTGGATTGCTAGAATATCGTAATGAATACTATTATAATCCCAATTTTCTCCTTGCAGATGAAATCACTCTAAGAATTGAAGGTTATTAGAGGCACCCTTTAAACTAACTTTTGCTAAAATCGCTTCAATTCTTTAAAAAAATAAAACAATAAGCAGGCAAATAATATGTTTGGAATGGGTATTACAGAAATTCTTCTTATCGCTATCGTCGCTGTTCTCTTTTTAGGGCCCGATAAACTTCCCTCTACAATGATAGAGATCGCCAAATTCTTCCGCAGTGTCAAAGGAACCGTTAATTCAGCGAAAGCTACGATTGAGGATGAAATTAGACTTTCTGGGATTAAAGAGAGTGTCATGGATTATAAAGCCGAACTCACCAATGCGGGTTCTGAGTTAACACGTATGACAGACCTGACAGAAATTGGGGCGGATATTACTGCTATTGGTAAAGACTTAACCCTCGATCTGCCCGCCTCTGCACCTGCCGCACCAAAAGAACCAGAAGTCATCACCTTCTCTCCTAAAAATAAAGAGGAAGCTTAATGTTTGATGATTTACGTCCTCACTTAGTAGAACTGCGCAAGCGCCTTGGTATCAGCGTTGCTGCTGTTATTATTATGTCTATTGTTATGTGGAGCTTCCATGATGTCATTCTTGCATGGATTACTCAACCGCTTATCGATGCACTGACAGCTACGGCCAAAGTTTCCCGTAAGGCTGCACAGGGGATGATCGTCACAAGAGAATTATCCGAAGCATTTTTTGTTGCGATGAAAGTCTCCTTTTTTGCAGGACTTCTTGCGGCACTGCCGATCATACTTTCTCAAGTATGGCTTTTTATTGCTCCAGGCCTTTATGCCAATGAGAAAAAAATGATGATACCGATCGTTGTTGGAGGAACAGCAATGTTCCTTATGGGTGCATCCTTCGCCTACTATTTTGTAACTCCTATGGGATTTGCTTTTTTTATCGAATTTGGAAGTGCTTCATTCGTTCCAATGTATAACATTTCAGAGTACGTTGAGTTTTTCACGAAAATTCTATTCGGCTTCGGATTATCCTTCGAGCTTCCAGTATTTTGTTACTTTTTAGCCCTTATGGGTCTTATTGATGATCGTATGATGAAAGACTTTTTTCGCTATGCTATTGTCTTGATCTTTATATTAGCAGCACTTTTGACCCCTCCTGATGTTCTTAGTCAAACCATGATTGCTGTCCCCCTTATCCTTCTTTATGGGATTTCCATCCTTATTGTTGCTGCTGTTAATCCGGCACCCAAAGAGGACTTAGCCGCGCTAGAAGATGAAGAAGAGACGATTGACTAAACAAGACCCTCTGCTCACATCAAGTTATGAATACCATCTCCCTGATGGGCTCATAGCCACCCACCCTGCCCACCCTAGAGACCACGCCAAACTCCTCGTCTATAATCGATCAGACCAATCAATCACGCATACCCGATTTGACCGCTTGAACGATTTTTTACCCTCAGAATGTGCCATTATCTTTAACGATACCAAAGTCATAAAAGCGCGTCTTTATGGCAAAAAAGAGAGTGGTGGCGCCGTCGAACTGCTGATTAATCGCCCGCTTAATGCCCATACTATCAATGTCTACATCAAAGGACGTGTCAAATGTGGGACGGTTCTTTCTTTCGACAGTAATGTGAAAGCCATTGTTACCGCATTGCATGAGGACGGATCACGAGAAGTTACTTTTTTTCTTAGCGATACACTCTTACGATTTGAGGAGCTTTTACCTCTTCTTGATAAAATTGGGCACATCCCTCTTCCTCCCTATCTGGGTCGTGAAGATAACAGCGAAGATGAGAGTGAATACCAAAGTGTTTTTGCTGCCCATGAGGGTGCCGTGGCTGCCCCTACCGCGTCACTGCATTTTACCGATGAGCTTTTTACTCAGCTATGTGAGCATCATAGCCATGCATTCGTCACGCTTCATGTAGGTTCCGGAACATTTAAACCGGTTGAATGCACTACGATTACCGATCATCCGATGCACTCGGAGTATTTTGAAATCAGTGAAAAATCTTTGGATCTTATCCAAGGTTCAGCTCCCCTGTTGTGTGTGGGAACAACGTCAACACGAACCGTTGAATATCATGTTCGAACAGATGAATCGCAGGGACAAGCTAACCTCTTTTTACACCCTCATAATCCACCCTTGCGGGTAGATCATCTCCTCACAAATTTTCATTTACCCCGGTCAACGCTACTCATGCTGGTTTCTTCTTTTATGGGGCTTGAAGAGACCCATCGTCTGTATCAAGAGGCGATTAATGAAAAATACCGCTTTTTTTCCTACGGAGATGCCATGTTAATACTATGATTTTGTCATAAATATGATAAAATCATGTAATATTATTAAAGGGACTGCCCATGGACAAATTTTCACGAAGAAACTTTTTAGGTGCCGGCTTAATCCTCGGTGCTTCCACTCTTTTTGCTAAAGAAGCCGTTAAACCAATAGTTGCAGAAACGAAAGAATTCGTACCTCCGATGATCGCATTTCCAGAAAAAAAACCGCTGAAAACGATCTCTGACCGCCCTCCTCTTCTTGAATCATCTTCTGATATTTTCACGAAGGAGATCACTCCTAATGATGAATTTTTTGTCCGTTGGCACATGCCTGACATTCCAACCTATATTGATCTAAGTACGTTTCGCCTTGAGGTCAAAGGAAGCGTAGCAAATGCTCTTTCACTAAGCCTCGATGATCTAAAATCAAAATTTGAGCCCGTAGAAATTACTTCAGTCCTTCAATGCGGTGGAAATAGCCGTAAATTTTATGCCGGTGCCGGACCAGCAACGCACGGTGTACAATGGGGTCACGGCGCAATGGGCTGTGCTGTTTGGAAAGGGGTACGTTTAAAGGATATTCTCAACATGGCCGGAGTCAATGCAACCGCTAAATATGTCGGAGTCAATGGACTGGAAAAACCTGCCATGGATGAAACTCCTCACTTTTTTAGAGAAATGGGAATCGATGAAGCTCTTACTGATGAATTGATTGTTGCCTATGCGATGAATGGTGAAGACATCCCGTATCTCAATGGTTTCCCTCTCAAACTAATCATTCCTGGTCACTTTTCAGACAGCTGGGTCAAAATGCTTTCAGAGATCACTGTCATGGATGAATACCGTAAAACCTTTTTCATGGATGTTGCCTATACCGTTCCTGATAACGACTGCGAATGTGTTGTATCCGGAAGTGATTTTGAGTACAAGCGCAAACCGATTGCCCGAATGAATGTAAAATCGGTTATCGGCTATCCAGCATCCAACAGTGTTATTAAAAAAGGATCGCGCGTTAAAGTAAGCGGTGTTGCCTTTGATCAGGGTAAAGGAATCAGAGAGGTAATGATTTCTCTCGATGGCGGAAAAAGATGGAGTGCTACGGAACTGCAAAAAGATTATGGCAAATACGCGTATCGTCTATGGAGCTTCTCGTGGGAACCGAAAATTAAAGGGGAATATACCATCATGGTACGTGCAATCAATCGTATCGGTAATATTCAACCTTTACCTAATGAGATTGGATGGAATGCCGGCGGATACCAATACAATGCCGTTGACAGTGTCAACGTAAAAATAGTATAAGGAAACGACTTATGAACATTAAACTACTTATTATCGGAATATTGTTAAGCGTAACTGCTCTTTTTGGACAAGTCAACAAAGCTATCGAAATGCCTTATGTGGAATATCCAATCGAAGCCGGCGATCATGACGAAGTGGTACAACAATACTGCCTTACCTGTCACTCATTTGGCTACGTTCTCAATCAAGGTAAAAAAAGTCGTCCGTATTGGACCGGTACCGTTGCAAAAATGGTTAATGAATTCAAAGCCTCGATTTCAAAAGAAGACCAACAAGTAATTATTAATTACCTCGTAAAACATTATGGGTTTGAAAGTACTTCAGGGCATTAATGCTCTGTGCTACACCACCATAACTCTTCCATTTCGCACATCAATACTACCCATCAACTCCGCTTCAAATATTTCACACGGAAATTTTGCCATTGCCTCTTCATAACTGGGTGAGGTTCTACAGAATGACAAAAATGGCGTGTCTTCTATTGCATTGCGTACTGTTTTGGAAATATGTGCTACAAACGCGTCAATATCTTCTATAGCCACAGCCTTTGCCTGTGCTAGTAATCGATGCGTCCCTTCGCTCTCTCGTACCCGATGCGGTAACACATAAATTTGTTTCCCCATTTCAAGTGCATACTCGACGCTGCGCATACTTCCGCTCCCAATATCTGCTTCTGCAACGATCAAACACTCACCCAAGGCAACAACAATCTCATTACGGACGACAAAACTCCATGCTCTTGCCTCAAATGAGGGTTCAAATTGTGAAAGTGTTAGTCCATTATTTTCAATTGATTTGATAAGTTCAGCGTTTGTTTTTGGATAACATAGTTCAATCCCGCATGGGAGTACGGCTATTGTATTTTCTGATCCTGCTCCTTGATGTGCTATGGTATCCACACCAGCTGCAGCACCGCTTACAACCACAATACCGGCTTTGGACAGCTTATTGGCCAGTTCATAGGCAAGGGAGCGTGTATAGGGATTTGGTCGACGAGTACCGACAATGGAGATTTTAGGACGAGAGAGTAATTCTAATGAGCCCTTGTAAAAAAGGGGCTTTGGA
>JAQTOQ010000119.1 GCA_028713245.1 Sulfuricurvum sp.
TTGATGGATGATTTTTTCATTATCAGCACGTACTTTTTCATTGATGATACGAAATTGTTCAAGCCTGTCATTCACTCCTATAGTCTGCGGATAAATATTTGCCAATTCGGCGATTTTTCCATCCAAAAATGCATCACTGAGTTCAATATTGGATACTTTATACACATGATCTTTAAGGCGAACAGGTACAGAACTTGTAGTTTCATTGCCTGCTTTATCGCGTGCGACAACGGTTGCACTAAAACTGGCAGCTTGTACCGGCCATGCCAATAAAGAGGCATAATACCCAGGTTTGTAAAAAGGCTGCGCTATAAAAGTTTTACCAAAATTGGTTTTTATTTTCAAACTCTCCATATGAGGATCACTTGCTTTAAATATAACAATAGCCGATCCCCCTTTTTGGATCTTATACGAACTTCCAATCACCGAGAGAACAGGACGGCGTTGATCGATCACCAATGTCATCTCTTGTTTAAAGGTATTCCCCATAAAAAGACCCCAAAGGCTATTGTCGGTTGCTTCGATTTTCAAGACAATCGATTGAGCTTCAACACTTCCATGCCCTTTTGGCGGGAGCACTTCGAATACTTTTTTCTTTTCTTTACTCATCGTCGAATCATCCACAACAACCCAATCATCATGATCGGTTGAGATGGTAGCTTTAAATGATTTGATTCCGCTAGCATCTTCAACACTCACACGAATTGGCTCTTGAAAATTCCAATACCCCTGATGAGAAATACTCACAAGAGGCTTATTACGTTCAAACATCGGTGAAAATCCCATAAACCCAATGGCACCTACCGCTGCTGCTATTAAAATCCATCCTGTTATGCCTAAACCGTTGTTTCGTCTTCTCATTCAATCTCCTTGCGAATACTCTCTATTATTTCATCTCTTATTTGCTCCAGTGACGTATCGCTCACTCTTGCACCCGCTCGATCACGATGACCGCCGCCTTGATATCGTTGCATAATTTCCGACGCATTCACTGCCCCGTCACTACGCAGGGAAACACTGATTCCACCTTTTTTACGTACGCCTAACAACAGTGCTGTGTTTACAATTTTCAGCGCCATCGCTTCATCCAATACTGCTTTGCAGTCGCCCAGTGATGCTCCCGTAGCAGCAAGAAGTTCCTGATCCACTTCAAATAGCGCCAGCTGTCCATCCAATACCAGCTTCATCCGCTTCAGCATCTCGCCTTGCAGTCTTAATGATGCCAACGTTTTGCTGTTATACAGCCCGTTAACGCACTGCTCGTGATTCGCACCTAGTTCAAGTAAGCGATGCGCCATACTAAAAATACTCATACCACATCTAGGATCACGAAAACATTTCGTATCATCCATCAATCCAGAGTAAAGCGCATTTGCCATTTTACCATTGATTTTTATATCCTCGCTAAGGAACCATTCATATATTACTTGCGTAGTACTTACAGCATCCGTATCAATACAGTTGAGCATACCGTATTGTTCGTTGCTGATATGATGATCAAAATTGATCAACACACCGCTATAGTTAACTCCCAATCGCGCAAAACTGCCACAATCAAAACTAATTGCCAAATCTGCATCTATGGGAAAACGATTACTGATTTTGTCTGTCCAAGGGATAAAAGATAGATGAGCATGGATATGGGGTGAGACACAATAAAAGGTAATTTTCTTTTGCGTGCGTAATAAATAAGAGTAAAAAGCGGATGCCGATCCAATCGAATCGGCATCGGGATCTTGATGCGCGATGAGAACAATGTGGTTTGCTTCGTTGATCAAAGATAGTGGCATCGAGTACTCTTAAAATTTAGGATAATTAAAGAATGCGATTTTACCACACTTATTCCGTAGCAGCCTTCAATACTTCTTCAAAGTCCTTCTGCGCTTGCATTAGTGCCGCTTTTCCATCTGTATCTGTGACATGTGCACTACTCATCCAATTATAAACACCAGGAAAGCCCATCACCATTTCATTTGAGTCTTTTTTCTTGTACACCATCAACGTACACGGGGCGAATACTGCCGCTTCAGGACGTGTTTTAGCCACCGTGTAAATAACTTTGAGTTTACAAATTGAGTACGTGTCGTAAAAATCGAACGGGCTTGGTGTTGCACCCTCATTAAGAATAAAGTTATAATCTGTGAAGTTTGAGAGGACAAACCCTGCTGGTTTCAACCCCTCTTCTATCAGCATTTCTGTATTCTCTTTATCACTTGCCCAACTTGCAGCATCGCTGGAACGTACATAGCGGGTTAATAATGTTCCTTCTGCCGGTAAAGAAGTTTCGCTCATCGTGATTTTTGCCCCCGGCAGAGCTTTTTTAAGTGTTGAGAGAACTTCTTTTTCAATGAGTGCAAATTCAGGCGCATCAAATCCGGCAATTTTTTTCATAGCTTGCGCCGTCAACACAGAAACATGTAACACTTTATCCCCATTACGTTGATAAATACCAAAGCCCATTGGAATAAAAATACCTGCATCCGGATGTGACTTCACCAGTGATACGGAAAGTGTTTTATGAAAAGCCGTCAATAAATTAAATTGTGTAAAATCACTTTGACCAAACTGTTTCACAAACGGACCATTCATTTCACTGTTTGCTGCAATCACAAAACCATTCGCTTCGAGTGTTTTTTCAACAACCGTTGCATTGATCTTTCCATCCGCATTGGGAACACTGAACATATGTAAATCACCTGCCCCATATAAGGTGACCATTCCTAAAATCAGCCATGCCAATAGTACAATTTTTTTCATTTTAACTCCTGTAATTGAATTTTATTTACACAGTTACTGTATAGGAACATATACATAACCTTCACTTTGTTTGTCAATCAATCCGATTGTTGCGGTCGGTACTAATGTGACAAAATCATAAAGATTTTCCTTTGCTATTTTGTGATGGTTCATCCCGGCTTGACACATATAAAATTTAACTTTATAGTTATCTACTGAACTTCTTAGCCTTTTTTCGAATAACTCATGTGTAGATATTAACACACTATCATTTTTATAAGGAGAAGTCGATACGTCTTTGATGAAAAATTTATAAGCATTCCCATGAATAACAACTGCAACATCTAGTTCTTGCATATTACTTTGATAATAATCTTTATTTTTGACAATCCCAATAAGAACTTTTTGCTCAAACTCTTTTTGATCTCCCGTCGTCAAATCAAAAACAACTTTTTTTAATCCTTCTTCCGCATTAAGTAACATCGATAAAATCAAAAGAAGTAACCATTTTCTCATTCTATATCCTTATGGTCTAATATATGTTGAACCAGACTTAATGCGTTCAATCAATTCAACAATTCCTGCCGTTACAATTTCACTTCCCTCGATAAGCTCTGAGGGTTGTATTTTTTTCGTTTCCATCGTATTTGAGCATGCAACAAATTTTACATCATATTGCATGAGCGCTCTAACACGAACTGAAATGTCTTTTTCACTTTTTAAAAGCGTTCTAATGCCATGATAATAAGCAACAATCTCCATTTCTACATTCTCGGGACCGTAAAATTTCAATACATTATTCGCAGAACTCAAAATATGGTTTATGGATTCATCGTCACCTGCAGTGACAGAAAAAACAATCTTACGCGGATTGTCTATAGACGGTTTTGGCTGCGCGAATTGGGTTTCAGCATAAGATGTGAGATACATAAAAACGATTATGAAAAAAAATTTGATCATTCCCACTCCAACATACGGTACGCGGCATCAACATTTCCGCGATGTAACGTGTCATACATTTTAAGGGCTTGATAGGAAGGCATCTGAACTTTGTGGATAGTTTCATCAATACCCACTCCAGCAGCGATAGCAGACCGAACGTGTGTACGCATATCTGTCAGATAATTATAAGTCATATCTGCTGCTTTATCATCGGTTCGAAATCCATGCCCTCCGATAATCGTCGTTGCATTCAATGTTTTCAAATCATCTAATGCCTCAATCCAACCATTTATATCTCCATCTCTCAACGAAGGGACCCGGTCATTAAAAACCAAATCACCTGCGAAGAGAGTTTTTGATTTGGGTAAAAATACGACTAGATCTTTATCGCTGTGGGCTTTTTTTGCCATTAGATACAGTTGCAGTTCTTGCTCTCCGATTTTCAAAGTTCTATTGGAGCTGATTGTTTCGGCAGGAAGGGTAGGAACCGTCATAGCGTAAGCTTCTGGAGAGATATGGGTTTGGATTCGGGAAGGAGAATCAATGCTAGCATTATGAATAAAGTCATCCGAACCTAAAACCATAACTCCCTTTTGAGCGAAAAACCCATTACCTAACCAATGATCATCGTGAACATGGGTATTAATCACCAATTCAACAGGCAGTGGTTTGATTTTTTGCATCGCTTTGTATGCCGCATCGGCATACAAATACGAAGAGCCACTGTCGAGCACAACGTAGCTCTTTTTGGTATCGATATAACAAGTGTTAACCATATTGCCGTTATTACTCTTATCCATCGCCGCAGGTTCTCCGAAAAAACAGGTCACCTCTGGGGTGACGCGCTTTGGAGTGAGTGCGAACTCATACGCATTCAACGTTGAGAAAGAAATAAGTAATGGCAATATCCAACGCATGTTTTATCCTTTAGAAAAGGTAGTTAATTTCGAAACGGTATTCGTTGTACGAGTTATTATCGATACTAGATTGAACGGTTGCACTGGTGTATGCAGGCTCAGCATCGATCGTTGCAAAACGGAATTTAAACTCTGTATTTGGAAGCGCCTTAAATGTTTGCCATGCATCGACATGGAAAATAGTACGGTCTGTAAAAGTTGATTTAAATGCTTTTGCATCATCAAAATTCATATTTTCATAATCAGCTGCTACTTTCAATCCTGAAACAAGACCTGCTTTGCCAAAATCATAAACGGCCTTTACTGCCCAGTTTTTAGTATTAGCAATCCAATCTACTTGTGCCATAGAACGAGTATAGCCACCCGTAGGGAATCCACGCCATGGAGCGATAATATCGGCATCATCAGAGACTTTAGAATATCCTGCTGAAAGTTCTAACGGACCGCTAGCTGCCACTAAACGTGCCATGATTATACTACCGTCAGCACTATTGGGATTCGTGTAACCATAAGATGCACCTGTATAGGTCGTATTACCTTTAAATGCACCACTCAATGAAGCACCACCAATTGCACCTGCACCATCATCCATTTGACGTAAATATCGTACACCAGGAGTCAATGTCCATGCGTCGTTTAATTTGATTTTATAGTTGGCTTCCGCAATAGCGGTATTAAAAAATCCACTTAGTCCAATGTACTCAGCATCGAGCTTAAGATTTGGAATCGATTTATTAGTAGCAGTCACCAATACCATTTCAGGATTTACATCCCCACCTGCAGCACTAATTAGATCCGTAGTCAATCCTTTGTGAACCCCAGAATCGTCGTTTTCTTCAACTTTTGAGGTTGCATTGTATGCAATGACACTGTGAAACGTTTGATGATCACGAAGTTTTTGAGACATAATATAACCCGCACGTAGTTTAGTGTCAGGAATATCACTATTTTCAACTACCGCTGCTGTGAATGTATTTGGAACCATTTTCGTATCATTTATAGCCAGCATAATGCTATCGATACCTTGACGGCCCACTTTTACATCTGTTTTGCCTGCTTTGTACTCTAAAAATGCTTCAGCAAATACACCGATGTTTGCTTCTGTACCGTCCATACGTGTGTGATAGGTATCTTTACCGGCTTTACCAAAGTTGATTGTACTACCAGCGATAGTGTTGTCATCTAAAACTTGGGTTGTTCCATAAAAACCTACTGTTGCACCAAAACCATGATAAAAACCTGTTTTTGCTACTAAGCTACCACCCAAGCCCCACATGTCATTGTCTTGAACAGCAGAGCTTTTATTTTCCCATTCCCAT
>JAQTOQ010000006.1 GCA_028713245.1 Sulfuricurvum sp.
TTGCAGCAATGAACCAAAAAGGTCTCTCTTTTTACCAAAAAATCCGTCGCTGGGCGAAAAACACGACTGCGGTTCCTGTTCGCAACCAAGCGTGTATGGGATGCTATATGGCTCTTAGTGATAAAGTGTACGCAGAAGTTATCAAAGGCGAAGAGATTACAACCTGCCCACATTGTGGACGTTTGTTATATCTTGAGCCTAATACCGAAGAAATTGGGGCGTAAAGCCTGTCGTGAAGGTGTTTGACCTTTTCTACACCTTCTTAGCCGCGTCTCTTTTTGTTGCGGCCTTCCCTCTTCTCATTGCGCTCTCACTTAAAAAAAAATATCGTCATTCAGTTCCCGCCCGATTTTTTTTATGGAAGAACTCTCCTTTTAAACCGCATGATATTTGGTTTCATGTTTGCTCATTGGGTGAAGCAAAAGCAATTGCTCCCTTGATTGAATTGTTGGGTGATGCTAAAATAGCAATTACGGTAATCACCCATACGGGGTATGAAGCGGCATCAAAATATCCAGCTCAGGTACGGTACCTTCCTTATGAGTTTTGGCTGTGGTTTTGGATACGAACACCCAAAATAGTTGTTGTTTTGGAAGCAGAATTCTGGTACCTTTTGTTTCGTATTGCACATAGCAGAGGTGCAAAAGTCATTGCATTAAACGCGCGTATCAGTGAACGCAGTTTTCCAAAATACTATAAAATGCGATGGTTTTATAAGCGATTGTTGGCGCAATGTGATCGTATCTTTTGTCAAAGTGCAGAGGATATGGCACGCTTTATTGCCTTGGGTGCACACAATGTTGAAGTGCTCGGCAACATTAAGCTGGCGCAGAAGATTGTGGCTATACATTCTTATCAAAAGCCTGCTTGTACGCTTATCGTTGCCGGCAGTACACATGAGGGCGAAGAAGAGCCTATTGTCAGAGGTTTTATAGCCTATAAGAAGCATAATCCTCATGCAAGATTGTTGGTGGTTCCTCGCCATCCGGAACGATTTGAAAAAGTATACGGATTAATCCAAAAAACAGCGCCTTCGATGAGTCTGGCGCGTTGGAGCGAGTCGCAAGAATTACTTAATGACATAACATTGATCAATGCGATGGGAGAGCTTAATAACCTCTACGCAATCAGCGATGTTGCAATTCTCGGAGGGGGATTTTCCCCAATTGGCGGACATAATCCTCTTGAACCGGCTCATTTTGGATGTAAAATTATTACGGGTGAACATATTTTTTCACAGCGGGAGCTGTTTAAATACGTCCATCATGTGCAATTTATTGCACCGGAGGGTATCGAAAAGGCCCTTGTAAGTGCTGAGGGATTGCCTCCCTCTACAGTTGATGAAACGATCGATATGGAACGTATTGTTAATTATTTGAGAGAAGTGTGATTTTTTCGTTATAATTATTTTCATATATGAAGGATTAAATATGAAAACACTTTCTATTTCGCAAGTTCAACGAGAGTTACATCATTTAGATAATTTTGATATTGTTGAGATTGTTGATAAAAAACGCGACATTGTCAAAGGATATTTTATTGATAGCAAATACAAATCTGTGATTGATGCTCTTGTCGCCCAAGAGAAAAAGCAATCTTTTAGTACATTTGCAGGAATGTGGGAAGGGCGGGACATCGATCAGCAGACGCTCCGAGAGCACGCATGGCGCAGATAGTTCTTGATACCAATATTCTCATTGAAATTTTAAAAAACAATACACAAACGTTGCAGGATTTGGAAAAATTGGATGCAGTGTTTTATATTAGCTCCATCACGGTTATGGAACTCTATTTCGGTGCGAGAGATAAAGCAGAATTGGCAAAGTTGAAAAAGTTTACAGCAGCTTTTGAGCTTATTGAGATTGATGTAGAAATTTCTAGGTGTGCGACACGGTTAATTGAATCTTATGCAAAAAGTCATCATTTGGACATTCCAGATGCGTTGATTGCTTCGAGTGCATTGGTGAAAAAGTTTCCATTAATGACCTATAATAGAAAAGATTTTAAATATATTGAGGGGTTAAGTTTATTTAACTGAACTTTTCTTTCCCCGTCATTCCCGCGAAGGCGGGCAAAGTGCCCTTTAGGGCGAATCTATCTCTTTACATTTTCTTCTTATTTGAAAAAATCACTTATGTCGCATTCTAAAATGTACGCTATTTGGTATAAATGTTTAATATTGAAATGTTGTTTTTTAGTATAAAGCTCAGCTTGTGAGATAAGCCCTGGTGATTTCAAATTCATTGCCAAAGATAGTTGAAGTTGTGTGATTCCACGTAATTCTCGATATTTTTTTACATTAATACCTATCTTCTTATATAGATTGTCAACGTCAGTGGTGCTGATATCGTCAATTGTTTTCAATAAACCCCTACTTTTATTACATAGTAACTACTAATTTAAGTTTACTTTTGTTAGACTCTTTCATCAAATAGTAATTACTATGTAAAGGATGTTAAAAATGGATTTACTGGAAAAAATAGAGTCATTGGGTGTCAGCGATGATTGGAAAGCTAAGTTTCGTACACTTGCAGAGGTTGGGGAGCCGATAACTTATAGTATGAGGTTGAGGAATGAAGCAGTCTACAAACAGTTGCCATTTAAAATAAAGTTTAATATTTGGGCTTTTCTTTTTGGTATTTTTTATTACCTATCAAAAGGGATGTGGAAAAAAGGCTTGACGATTATAGGCATAGGTATCGCTATGACGGTTGTAATAACCGTTTTATTTGGTGGGGAAGCCGGAAATATAGCATCTTTGGTTGTATATTCATTATTATTTGCTACATTTGCAAGTTTTGACTATTACCGTACCATGGTATTAGCAGAAGATTTTTGGATTTGAAGGGGAAATGATGAAAAAAATATTTATTGCGTTATTTGTAGCGAGTGTGTGTTCTTTGTCGCTTTATGCTGATGTAAAAGCAGATGGTTACAGTTTTTGCTCTAATGATGAAGTTACGGAACCTATTAGCTATATGGCGATTAGAGATGCAAAAACATACTGGGATGCTTTATCTGATGGGTTTTATAAAAAAGGGCATACAATCAAAAAAGGGACTGTAGTTAAGGTTTATGCAATTGGAAAAAATTGTGACAATGACCCTAAAACGGTTTTTATGAATACTGATGATGTCGGATTTACGGGTGTAAAAATGAATGATTTTAAAAAAGCAAAATAGGAGAATGGGAATGAAAAGTTTAGTTTTGAGTGCAATTGTTGGTATTGGTGCGACCTTAATGTTGAGTGGATGTGGACAGACTCCTAAAGAAGAAATTTATGATTTATCATATGAAGCATTTGTAGGTGAGGGCGGGTTAAGCGAAGAGCGTTCTAAATGTATTGCAAATAAAATAGTTAATAAATTATCGGAAGATGATTTAGCAACATTAGTAAAAATTCATGATCTAAAAGAAGCTGGAAAGGAAGGCGAGATTCAAATGTCAAAAAAATATATGGCAACTACTTATACGTATGTTCAAGCGATACAAGGTGCGACTTATGAATGTAGCCAATAATTTACCTATGCGAATATATCCTCTTTCAGAGCTTGAATTTGAGGATATATCCTCGGCATGTGTTTATTTTATATCAGGCTTAAAAGAAAACTTGGGTAAATTTCATTACCGTAAAAAGGCTATTAGAGCGAAATCAGGAACAGTAATATTATTTCAATATGACAAAAAGATTATTGCTCAAGCTGAGCTTGTAGAAGTTTGCAAATACGATAATCCGACAAAAGATGACGGCGTCGAATATCATGGTCATTTTTTATTTGATCTTGATACGGTATGCTATTATCAGCAAGCATTGTGTGCTGAAGAGTTTTATAAAATTTATCCTGATAAAGTTTTAGGACGAGTGACGCATATTTTAAATAATGAAGAAAAAAATAGCAGATTATTGAAGAAGTTATCGAAGTTATAATTTTTAAGACTGCTGGATTCCCGTATTCGCGGGAATGACAAAATAAAGATTAATGTCGAAAATGTTTTCTTCCGGCATCAACATCAAGATGAATTATTCTATTCAATAACTTCCACAATGCCAGTTTCATTACTCTTTATCATCGTTTTAATCCGATCGGCATTACTTACGAGAACTGATGAACTTCGCTCAACTGAACCGTTTCCGATACGAAGCCAGATAATATGGGGAGGAAAGCCGTGATAAATAGAGAGATCGTTAAAAGCAGAATCTTTAGTTACGATAGTGAAAGCGTTGATTTTTGCGTATTCCCAAACTTCTCGATCGGATGCTTTGTCAAGATGTAAAGCGGCGACATGCGCTGAGTCTGGGAATAATTCACTTACTTTCGCAAGCAATTTGTAAGATAAATTTTGGTCAAATAATAGTTTCACGCACAAACCGAGAGCTTATGCTCTTTATCTGCGGCATAGGCTAATGATGCAAGAATGTCCTCTTCATTTAGTTCTGGAAAATCCTCGATAATTTCTGCAAAACTCATTTTATTCGCAAGCATATCAAGAATATCATAAATGGTAATCCGCATACCTCGAATCGTTGGTTTCCCTGAGCGTAGTTGAGGGTTGAGTGTAATAATAGTTCGATAATCAGACATATTGACCATCCTTCTCTAAAATGGACTTATTATAACCAATAATTTTACCATCTTAGTTGAAGCACGTTCATGTTAAAATGCCGCTATTAAACGGATTGAAAATAACAACCTGAGGACGATACAATGAAAGAAAAAGCATACAAATTATTATCAGCACAAGAAGGAATTTCAAATTCCGAAGCAAAATCACTCATTGACCGTGGTTTGGTCTATGTGGGTAACTCAAAAGTGATGATCGCTCGTGGTGAAATTAGCCCGAAAACCTCTTTTATCGTCCAAAAAGTCGAAAAAGTACGTCCGATTTTTGAAAACGACGATATGATCGTTGTCGATAAGCCGGCATTTATCAACTCCGATGAG
Organism: Sulfuricurvum sp.; assembly: GCA_028713245.1. Lineage (GTDB taxonomy): Bacteria > Campylobacterota > Campylobacteria > Campylobacterales > Sulfurimonadaceae > Sulfuricurvum. Next base: position 4,944 of record JAQTOQ010000006.1, read on the forward strand.
ATTGAACGACAGTTCAAGGGTGCACAATTATTGCACCGTCTTGATCGTGAGACCAGCGGTGTATTAATGTTGGTTAAAAACGAAGAGTTTCGTCTCAAAGCAATTAGTGCGTTTAAAAAAGACGAAGTCTACAAAGAATACGTGGCATGGGTCGATGGAATCGTGAGCGAACCGTTTATCATCGATCAGCCTCTTATTACGGAAAAAGTAGGGAACAAAGCCTATACGAAAGTGTCTAAAAAAGGGAAGCCGGCAATTACGGAGGTAACTCCGCTGATTGTATCGGGTAAAAAGACCAAAGTACAGCTCATCATCCATCATGGACGCACACATCAAATTCGTGCACATCTTAAATATGCGCAATTTCCAGTTGTCGGGGATGAAAGTTACGGCGGACGTCCCTCAAAGCGTGTGATGCTGCATGCTCGTAAAGTAATCCTAATGGGGCGTACTTTTGAATCGCAAGAACCGAAGGTATTTGATCACTTCGGTAATTAATTGACGACAAAGTAACACTTAGGTATAATGCGAAACATTTTAGACCCTGTAACGGCGCGATTTAGGAGCATATGTGTTTGAAGCACTGACGGAATCATTTACATCAGCAATACGCAAAATTCGTTTTCATGACGATGAAAAAGCACTTACCAAAGCATTGGGTGAGCTTAAAAAAGCACTTTTAAAAGCGGATGTACACCACAAAGTAGTCAAAGACTTGATTGATTCTGTTGAAATCAAAACCAAGCTTTCGATTATCGGTAAAGATCAATTCCTAGACGCCCTGCGCAGCTCATTGTATGAACTTTTGAATGTCAAAGGAAATGCAGGTTTTGTCTATGCCCCTGTCTCTCCAACGGTTATTCTGATGACGGGGTTGCAAGGTTCAGGGAAAACAACCACGACCGGAAAATTGGCAAACTTCTTAAAAGTACGCCAGAAAAAACGTGTTCTGGTGGTTGCTGCTGACCTACAGCGTCTTGCAGCAGTAGAACAACTTCGACAAGTGTGTGCTTCTATCGAAGTAGAATTGTATGCCGATGAGACCAGCAAAAATCCGGTTGATGTTGTCAAGGGTGCGCTTGAATATGCTAAAAAAGTATTAGTAGACGTAGTGTTAATTGATACAGCAGGGCGATTGGCAATTGATGATGCTCTTATGGGAGAGTTGGCCCAAGTCAAAGCGGCGGCTAAACCGCATGAGATTTTTTACGTAGCGGATTCTATGAGCGGACAAGATGCGGTTCGTACGGCAGAGAGCTTTAACGAAAAAATCGGCATTGATGGAGTCATTCTTACGAAGTACGACGGGGATTCAAAAGGCGGTGTTGCTTTAGGAATCGCTTCTCAGATACAAGTTCCATTGCGCTTTATCGGTGCAGGTGAAAAGATGGAGGATCTTGAGATCTTTTTGCCGGATCGTATTGTTAACCGTTTGATGGGCTTAGGCGACATCGAAGGTCTTGCTGAGCGTACTTCTTCTATTATTGACGAGAAAAAAGCAAAAGAGCTTAATCGTAAAATCAAAAAAGGTGAGTTCAACTTTAACGACTTTTTAGAGCAGATGGAAAGCCTCAAAAAAATGGGGAGTATGAAATCCATTATGGGGATGATACCTGGCATGAGCGGTATGGCATCAGCGCTTAAAGATTTTGATATGGAAAACTCAGGTGAATTGAAAAAAATCAAAGCGCTTGTCTCTTCAATGACGATGAAAGAGCGTGAAGATCCTGAGCTTCTCAATAATACGCGAAAAGCCCGTATTTCAAAGGGGTGTGGATTGAGTGTTGTGGATGTAAACCGCATTTTGAAGCAATTTAAAAACGCTTCTAAAATGGCAAAGCGTTTCTCTGGTAAAAAAGGGATGCAAGACCTTCAAAACATGATGGGCCAGATGCAAGGCGGTCGTCCACAACGATAAACGGAGCGTTAAGCAGGGGATTTTTTTGAATCTCCGACTTAGCGTTCCAGCAGTTTAGAGGTTTTTTTTTGCTTTTGTGGGCAAAACACTCTTCTAAGGTACTGTGCGTTAAAACATAATAAAACAAGGATATAACATGGCAACAGTCATTCGCTTAACCCGTATGGGACGTAAAAAACAACCTTTCTACCGTATCGCTGTAACCGACAGTCGTAAGCGTCGTGATGGCGGTTGGATTGAATTGATCGGTTACTATAACCCAATGACAGAGCCTTCAACGGTTAAAGTTGATGAAGATCGTCTTGCGTATTGGATGAGCGTTGGTGCTCAGTTGTCTGATCGCGTTAAAAAAATTACAGGCAAGTAATCATGGTAGCCGACTTCGTCGCCGGATTCGCGCGATTAATCGCGTCATATCCTGAAGAGATCAGGGTAGATACGTATGAGGGCGATGAAGTAACTGAGATTGTACTGCACGCTAATCAAGCGGATGTGGGCAAGCTCATAGGTAAAGAGGGTAAGATGATTGGTGCGATTAAAACCGTTATTTCAGGCTGTAAGGCCAAAGATGGTAAGAGTTACCGTATCAATGTCGAACCGATTTCGTAATTCACCTGACGCTTCATTGATTCATGTCGCCACGCTTGGCCGCACTGTAGCCCTTAAAGGGGACATGAAGTTAAATCTCTTCACTGATTTTCCTGAACAATTTGCAAAAAATGCAACTTTTACGATAGAAAACGGTTCCACAATTACTCTTGCCAGTTACAATCCAGATCGTGAACTTGTTCACATCGTCGGATACGATACACCAGAGGCGGCCAAGCTCTTAACCAATGCCAAGCTTTACACCACCTATGAGGACACTCGCGAGAGATGTAACCTCAAAAAGGGTGAATTTTTTTGGTTTGATTTGATCGGATTGGCTGTTTTTGAGGGTGATATTGCCTTGGGTGTGTTGGATGAGATTGAGCGGATTGGGCCACAAGATTATCTCTTGGTAAAAACGGGCAGCGCGTTAGTGGCAAAAGGGTTGGCAGAAACTTTTTTAATCCCTTATATTGATCGTTTTGTTCTCAAAACAGATTTAGAGGCGAAAAAGATTATGGTTGACGGCGGTTTGGATTTATTAGAAGCATCGTGATGCATTTTACGTATGTGACTCTTTTTTCCAATTTGATCGAAGGGTATTTTCAAGATTCGATCCTGAAGCGGGCGATTGAGTCTCATAAATTTAAAATCTCTTTTTTGAACCCAAGAGACTACAGCGCATCAAAACACTTCAAAGTGGATGATACGTGTGTAGGCGGCGGAGCAGGGATGGTGATGACCCCTCAGCCTTTATTTGATACGTTATCGACATTGGACAAAGACGCTTATATCATTTTTGCAGCGCCTGTTGGAAAACAGTTTATGCAAAATGATGCAAAGCGTTTGGCGAATAAATCGCATATCGTATTCGTAAGCGGTCGGTATGAGGGAATTGATGAGAGAGTCATCGAATCTTTTGCCGATGAAGTCTTCAGTATTGGGGATTATGTCCTCACTGGCGGAGAGCTTCCATCGCTTGTTATGACCGATGCGATTGTTCGAAACCTAGAAGGTGTTCTTGGGAACAGTGAATCGCTAGAAACAGAAAGTTTCGAAACGCCACTTTTAGAAGCACCTTCTTTTGGAAAGCCGCCAATATACAACAATTTAGGTGTTCCATCAGAATACTTAAAGGGAAATCACAGTAGAATTCAAGCACTAAAATTAGCTATGTCTGAATGCAAAACAAAATATTTCAGACCCGAACAGCTACTGAAGCATAAAATAAGGACGTCTTATGAAAAATAAATACATCGCTAGCTTTGAGCAAGCACAAATCGAAGGCAAAAATGTTCCCCTGTTCCGTGCAGGTGACACCGTTCGTCTTTCAGTAAACATTTCAGAGGGTGAGAAATCACGTACTCAGATTTATGAGGGTGTTTGTATCTCTATTCGTGGAGAAGGCACAGGCCGTACAATTACGGTTCGTAAAATCGGAGCAAATGCTATCGGTATCGAACGTGTATTCCCAATCTACAGCGATAGCTTAGAGAAGATTGAAGTACTTCGCCGTGGTCGCGTTCGTCGTGCTAAATTGTTTTATCTTCGTGATCTTGCTGGTAAAAAAGCACGTATCAAAGAGATTCGTCGCCCAAAAGCTAGCAACGTTTAAAACTAAAACCTTCCTCAACGTCACTCGCATCCTTTGGATGCGGGAGAAATTTATGCTTTTTAATTTTCCACAATACAATACCCATTAATACTATTGCAAAAGCAATAATACACTCAAAAATACGAGTTACTTCTTCGTGCATATTTTGGTGTCATTCTCCTTTGATGGCTCGTTCCATGTCGCGCTTGATATCTTTTTCTTTTAGATCACTACGCTTGTCGTAGAGCTTTTTCCCTTTTGCAATGGCTACTTGAATTTTAGCAAGATTGCGATCGTTGAAATAGATACTCAGTGGTACGAGGGTGAAACCTTCTTTTTCGACGGCTTTTAACATCTTTTCTATTTGTTTCTTATGCAGTAGTAGTTTACGGCTACCACGCTCTTCATGCCCATAATAGTGATGCGTTGTACTGAGTATTCCAATATGAACATTAAATAAAATGGCTTCACCGCGTACAATTTTAATAAAGCCGTCTTTGAGATTTACACGCCCCGCACGCAAGGCTTTGACTTCACTTCCATGAAGAACAATACCTGCCTCAAATTTTTCTTCGATGTGAAAATCAAAAAATGCTTTTTTATTGGTGGCGATATTTTCACCCATGTGTATGTTCCTTTAATCTGAAAAAACTGCTTCCGCTTCCGGAAAAAAACCATCCTTCTTGTTCGTGAAGTGCACTGTAGCATCCGAGGGCTGAGGGATAAAGATCATTGGCCTCTTTGGGGCTCATGCTCTTCAAAATCTCGACTGAAGCGGTCTCTTCAAGACGATGGGCTTCATCCTCGCTGATGGGCGCATAGAGATGCTGATGATAGTATTGATAGACAGCAGGGGTGCTTATCTCTACGTTAGGGGTATCGATTTCAAATTCCAGAGAGGGCTCTGTAAAAGGCTCGACAATTTCACCGATCCCACTAACATTTGCGCTAGGATAGCCATACACGAAAAAAGGTACATCTGCTCCTACTTTAGAGCCAACCTTTGCTAATGTCTCATTGGTGAGCCCCAGAGCAAGTATATCGTTGCACATGTGCAAGAACGTGGCGGCATCTGAACTCCCTCCTCCTAATCCTGCAAAAGAAGGGATTCTTTTCTCAACACATAGTGTGTGGGTTTGCATCCATGCGATGAGTTTATCACTTTGGGTAGCTTCCAATAATACGCTGTATGCTTTATAGATGGTATTGTCCTTTATTGGGCAATTGAAATCCCCTTTGATCTCAAACTCACTATTTTCTTTATCTTCAAACCATAGAGTGTCATAGAGGGTATTTACACGAACAAAGCGTGAGCTAATCGTGTGATAATCTCCTCTTTTTCCCGTAATTTTGAGAAATATATTGACTTTTGCAAAAGCGTTATAGCGGCTCATAATTTAAATTTTTGCGCGAGCTGGCGCAGTAATGACTCGTCCTGAGGTGTTGATGCTGCGGTATTAGAATCTTTTACGGCATTGATGAGCTCGCTGCGTAGTACACGAATGTGCGCAGGGGCATCGATACCAAGCTTCACGCTCCCCTTCTCAATGGAAATGACTTTCAATGTGATCGAATCTCCAATAACGATGGATTCGTTCAGTTTGCGTGAAAGTATCAGCATGCAGCAACCTTGTTGAGTAAATAGTGTATTTTATCATCGGTGAATTCAAGAACAGAGATGGTATCACCATTGTCAATCCAATAGGTTCCATTGGTCTGAATCTCAAAATTATCTTTGCAAAGGGGTTGTCCTAGAAGAATTGATTCGCCATTGCCATTATAGCAATTTTTAGGGATGCCTAAAGCGGTTTTGATATCAAGGGGACGTTCATTGTCATAAATAAATTGACCTTCGTTGAGTCGCTCCAATGCGCACAGCGAACCGCTACAACCAAGTTTGTCGGCGATAATTTCACCTAAAGAGCGAATATACCCCCCCTCAGATACCGTTGCTTCAAAAGTTACAAAAGGGTGACGGTAGTGCAGGAGATGAATATCATGGATGGTTGAGGTAACACTTTTTAGCTCAAATTCTATGCCTGCTCGGGCAAACTCATATGCGCGCTTTCCATTGAGACGTTTTGCACTGTATTTGGGCGGGAGATAGGTTAATTCACCTTTTAAAGATTCGATTGCTTGAACCAATTCTTCTTCAGAAATAGGAGCTAATGTATCGATTTGCTCGATTTGTTCTATATCCAGCGTGGGCGAATAGGCACCAAGCCATAGGGTTGCACGGTACCGCTTGGGTGCTTTGTTCAAAAAACGGAACAGCCGACCGTGATTTCCAAATGCGATAATCAAGACACCCTTTGCAAAGGGGTCGAGCGTACCTGAATAGCCCGCTTTTTTTTCGCCATAACGGCGTTTAATACGCCCTAATAATTGATTGGAACTAATCCCGGCAGGCTTATAGGCAACGAAGAGTTTTGACGACATCGATTAAAGCTTTTCAACAAACGAGGCAAGAATATCACGTTTATTGCCGCCAAAATTGATGAGCAATTTGAACTCACGCCCTGATTTGCTCACCCCTTCGACGCGCCCAGCACCAAATATTTTGTGGCGGACCAAATCCCCTTTTTTAAAAGAGGTGTTTTTTTCCAAAATTAACGATCCTTCGCATAATCCTGCTTCATTGATAAAACGGCTTTTTTGCAAGTCGGTACGACGACCTTTGTAGAAACGGCTGTTAACGCTTGATACTGTGAGATTTGATTTTGCACGCGTAAAGGCAACATAGCCAAGTCGACGTTCTTCTTCGAGATCGCTTCCATCACCCACGAGCGGTAAGAAGCCTTCTTCCATACCAATCACAAACAAGTGCTCAAATTCTAGCCCTTTGGAAGCATGGATACTCATAATGTAAATGCTCTCACCCTCAATTTGATCTTGGTCACTTTGCAGTGTTATGTCGTTTAAAAATTCGGCGAGCTCTGCATCGGGATTTTGTTTGACATAATCGCGAAATAGGCCGTAAAACTCATCGACGTTAGAGACCTTATCGCTCTCATCGGGCAAACCGCGTAGTGTTTCTTTGATTTTAAAACGATCTTCCAGTTCATCAATGAATTTATACATGGTTTCGCTGGCGATACTGCGTAAGTCGTTAATTTCGATGATGAATCTACGTAGTTCTTGAGTGCTCTTTTTACGGGCTAGGACTTCTAGCTCTGCATCGCTTGATGTTTGAATGAATTCGAACATTGATTTGCCAGCTTCCATTGCAGTGAGTTCTATCTTTTCAATACTGGCTTTACCCAGTCCCCGTTTTGGCTTGTTTATAATTCGTTTTAGAGAAAAATTATCATGTACATTGGTAATGACCCGTAAATAACTGATCAAATCTTTGATCTCTGCGCGATCATAGAAGCGTAATCCACCCACGAGACGATAGGCAACTCCTCCGCGATTGAGACCTTCTTCTAGTGATCGGCTCAGGGCATTTATACGGTAAAGGACGGCGATATCACTAGCGCGAACCCCTTTATCCAGTAATACACGTATGGTTTTGGCAATTTTTTTGGCTTCTTCAGTTTCATTTTGAGAGGTGAGGGTTACCACATCGTTACCTCCTGTCTTCGTAGCGATGAGTGTTTTGCCAAGTCTTGAACGGTTATGTTCTATGAGGGCATTGGCTACGGTCAAAATTGGTTGTGTAGAGCGGTAATTGTATTCGAGTTTTATGACAGTGGCATCGGTAAAGTCTTGGTCAAATTCTAAGATATTGCGAACATGTGCACCGCGCCAGCCATAGATGCTTTGATCATCATCACCCACAACGCACAGGTTGTTATGGGAGGTACAAAGCTTCTGCAGGAGGCGTAGTTGCAGTTCATTGGTGTCTTGATACTCATCAATCATGATGTAGCGGTATTTTTGACTGGTTTGGATACATAATTGGGGATTTTCGTCCAGTAGTTTAAAGGCAAGACAGAGAAGATCATCGAAATCGACCAGATTATTTTTAAGCAAATAAACTTCGTATTCTTCATAAATTTTAGCGATGTTTTTGTAGTTTGTGAGCTCTGCTTGAGAATAGGCCTCTTGCGGATCAATCATCGAGTTTTTGTAGCGGGAAATCTCACTGGCGATCAATGCAGTAGGAAGTTCTGAATTGATTTTTTTGAGAATCTTTTTTTTATCATCGGTATCGATTACCACAAAATTATTACTTCTTCCCAGCAAATGAATATGAAATTTTAAAAATAAAAGACCAAATTTATGAAAGGTACACAGTAAAGGGGGAAAAGAGTTCTGTGAAATGAGCCCCATTGCCCGTTCACGCATCTCTTTGGCTGCTTTATTCGTAAAAGTCAGTGTTAGCGTTTGGCTGGCGGGAATACCGATGGTGTCGAGCAAATAGGCCAACCTAGCGGTAATCGTTTTGGTTTTTCCGCTTCCAGCACCTGCTAGGATTAACAGCGGACCCTCTATTTGTTCAACGGCTTGGCGCTGCGCATCATTGAGACTATCGAAAATTTTATCCATATTAAGTGTGCGCCTTCGTGCATGAATTACTTTATTATAGCCCAATAATTCACAAAGCTATTTAAAAGTGTCAATCTCTTGTATTCATCATAATATTGAGTTATAATACCTTTATATATTTTACTTATAGGAATCATTATGTTAAAAGACTTTGCGAAATTACTGACTTTTTTGACGGTTATCAAAGAAAAAAGTTTTTCAAAAGCCTCTGCAAAATTGGGGATATCACAGCCTGCGGTAACACAGCAGATTAAGTTCTTAGAGGAATACCTTGATACGCGTATTGTTGAGCGTAAGAAAAACGGGATTAAGTTAACCAAAGAGGGTGAAGATCTTTATCGTATTGCGGTTAAGCTTGAAAAAGCGATCCTTGCGAGCGAAAAAGACCTTCTCAAGATCATCAATAAAGAGTTTACGTTTGTTGTAGGAGCTTCATACGCTATTGGAAACTACGTACTTCCTAAGTACTTGGGGCAGTTAAAAGATAAAATCAATAATGAGGTACACGTTCGCGTGGCTCTTTCGGAAGAAATCATTGAGCAGCTGTTGGATAAAAAGATTGATATCGCGCTCATCGAGTCTCCTGTTATGAAGGATGGAATTATTTATCGAGAGTGGGAAGAGGATGAATTGGTTATCTTCTCAAATCAGCCGATTCCAAAACAGCTTCGAAAAGAAGATTTGTATAAATTGGATTGGATCTGCCGTGACGAGAGCTCACACACACGTAAATTGACTTCAGAAGTTTTTGAAGAGATCGGCGTTGAGTGTTCAAGCTTTAGCGTTATCGGTGTGGTTGCGAGTACAACAGCGATTAAAGAAACCATTATGCACTCACCTAAAAATGCAGAGCGTCCTGTTGTTTCGGTTATCTCACAGCATGTTATCAGCGAGGAAGTTGCAGAAGGGCGTCTTTTTGAGGGGCGTATTAAAAATTACAAGATCAAGCGTAAGTTTTACATCGCATACAGCAAAGAGCGTAAGCACGATGCGTTTATCGATAACGTTGTTACCTTTCTACATGGACTTAAGCTCTAATCTGCTTCTTATTTTTTTGAGGGCTCTTTGATAAATTTCTGATTTTCAGGATTGGAAAGAAAAGAGCTCATTGAATTTTTAACCCCTTCCTTTTTTTCAATCGTTACGTTGACAGATTCTTCTCGAGGCATTGCGAGATTGACAAATGCGGGTGTATCATCGATAATCACCTGAACAATACTCAATAATGGAACACTAACTAAGCTTCCAATATTTTCTTGACCAAATCCCGCCTCAAAATACAGTATATTGTTTTCTAATCGAGCACTTTCAAAGGTATATCCCGCCAAAAAGAAAAGAGTCATGGCCCGAAATTCACGGCTTATATCCTCTGGTAGCGGCGGGGCAAACGTTAAATGCTCTATTTTGCATAAGATTCCAAAATTTTGATCGCTTTCAAAGAGGAAGATTAGTATGTCTCGAACATGGGCCTCCATGAGTCGGCCGAATGAAGGACTTTTAATAATATCGAAGAGCATGCTTTAAACCTATTGAATGTAATTTAAGTAATTATACCATTTTCGATCTCCACAAATCCTACCATTGCATTCATTATGGCAATTTTTCGTGCATTGGATATATCGTTGGGGGTTAAAACGGCAGGTATTAGAAAGTCCTCGTTGATAAGTCTCGCCCTTGTGGTACCATATAAAAGGGGAGTTTGGGGAGTAAACCATTGCCCATCGATAAGCAGAGCAATGTTGGCAATAGTGGTATCTTTGAGTATACCATTTTTGACAATAAGAACATCATCGCATGCATCTCTGTGTTCAAACAGGGAATTAAGACCATCACGATGGGTATACTTGAGAGGATAATGTATTGCATCATCTATCACTAAGCGCAGAGAGGTCATTTTTCGAAGGGTATAGGGATGATATTCTATGCGATAAGAATCTGCATTATAGACAAATCGGCATCGATAAACGCCAATTTTTGGTGGAGTGATGAGCGCTTGGAGATCGAAGAGTATTTTGGAGCCTAGGCACTGCAAAGAAGACGTAAGCCGTTTTTGATGGTAGTCTAAATGAGCAGCAATCCCATCCTCGCAGCGGATGGTTTCGAAAAGAAGATCAGGCTTCAAACAACGCAGTACTTAAATAGCGTTCTGCGGTATCGCACAAAATAGTGACTATGGTTTTACCTTGATTTTCAGGACGCTTTGCTACTTGCATGGCTGCATAAACGTTGGCTCCAGCAGAAATGCCAACGAGAATGCCTTCGGTTTTAGCCAGCTCTTTGGCCGTTGCAATAGCATCTTCATTGCTTACCGCAATCACCTCGTTGTACAGAGAAACATTAAGAATATCGGGAATAAACCCTGCGCCAATCCCCTGTATTTTATGAGGTCCAGCTTTGCCTCCTGAGAGAACAGCGGAATCCTTGGGCTCAACGGCAATAATCTGTAGATATGGGATGGCTGCGCGTAATGCTTCTCCTGCTCCCGTAATGGTACCGCCAGTGCCTACAGCAGCAACAAATATATCAACACTTCCATCGGTATCTTGTAATATTTCAAGTCCAGTGGTTTCGCGATGTATTTGTGGGTTAGCAGGATTGGAAAACTGCTGCAGCACAATAGCATTTTCAATAGTTGCTGCAAGATTATTGGCTTCATCCATCGCCCCTTTCATTCCTGATGCAGCAGGTGTTAACACTAGATTGGCTCCCAAGGCTGACAAAAGATTGCGACGCTCGATACTCATAGATTCGGGCATCATAAGAGTGAGTTTTAGGCCCAGGGCAGCGCAAATAGAGGCCAATGCTATACCGGTGTTTCCGCTGGTAGGCTCGATGATCATAGTGTCTTTATTGATCTTCCCCTCAGCCATTGCTGATTGTATCATGCTGATCCCGATACGGTCTTTTACGGAACTCGTAGGATTCATAAATTCACATTTTCCCAGTATAGTAGCCCCGGTAGAGGACGATTGTGCATTGAGCCGTACAAGGGGGGTGTTCCCGATTAGCTCAGTAATATTAGCTGCTATCTTCATTATAAAATCCATTTTTGACATATTATAGTGTGTATTTTAAAAAATCCAAAGAAACATGAGTGGCTTATTCAAGTATGAGGACTAATTCATTTTAAATGTTAAGTCGGTATACTCTCACAATTAAAATTCTTATAGACTAGAGATACCTAATGGAATGCAAAAAGATTAACAAAGTTTTAATTGCAAACCGTGGCGAGATTGCATTGCGTATTATTCGAGCCTGTAAAGAGCTTGAGATTAAAAGTGTTGTGGTTTTTTCAGAAGCTGACGTTAATGGCATATGGGTTCGTAAAGCGGATGAATGTTATCCGATTATGGGTGATCCGATTGCCGCATATTTAGACTATGAGCGTATTATTTCTTTGGCTAAAAAAGCGGATTGTGATGCGATACATCCTGGATATGGATTCCTCTCTGAAAGCGCAGAATTCGCGCAAGCATGTGCGGACAACGGCATAATCTTTATCGGTCCAAAACCGGAGCATATTGCCCTGTTTGGCGATAAAATGGCATCAAAGGTAGCGATGCGCGAGGTCGGTGTACCGATGCTTCCAGGTACCGATGAGCCGATTGATAATATTGACGATACTGAAAAAATCGCGAGTGATATTGGATTTCCGATTATTATTAAAGCTGCTTTTGGTGGAGGCGGACGCGGTATGCGTATCGTTGAAAAAGCGTCTGATTTCAAAGAAATGTATGAATCAGCCACCAATGAATCGATCCGCTTCTTTGGTCGCGGCGAAATGTTTATTGAAAAATATCTGAGAAATCCTCGTCACATTGAGATTCAAATCGTTGCGGATAAATACGGCAATATCGTTCACTTGGGTGATCGTGACTGTTCTATTCAGCGTCGTCACCAAAAAGTGATCGAAATTGCTCCATCACCACTTCTCAACAGAGATGTTCGTCGCGAACTCTACCGTGTATCTAAAAAAGCGATGTACCGTTTGGGTTATGAAAGTGTCGGAACAATCGAATATTTAGTCGATCAAGAGGACAATTTTTACTTTATCGAGATGAATACCCGTGTTCAAGTTGAGCATCCGGTAACAGAACTTATTCCGGGTATCGATTTGATTCAACGTATGATACAAATTGCCGAGGGTGATAAGCTTAAATACATGCAAGAAGAAATTCATCGTCGAGGGTTTGCAATTGAATTTCGTATCAATGCTGAGAATCCGAAATTGGGATTTGTCCCATCGCCGGGTCTTATCACTCGTTATCTTGCCCCTGGTGGTCCAGGTGTACGTATGGACAGTATGGCGTATACGAACTACCTTATTCCTTCAAACTATGATTCTATGATTGGTAAATTGATCGTATCGGCTCAAACGTGGGAAGATTGCGTTCGTAAAGCACGTCGTGCTTTGGATGAGTTTATCATCGAAGGTATTCCAACGAACATTGCATTGCACCGTCAGATCGTTCGTGATCAAGATTTCATTGACGGTAAGCTTGATACGGGTTACCTTGATGGAAAACTGCAAACTTTTAATCTTGATGCGATTCATAACATGGACGATGAAGAAGAAAAAATGAAACGCATTGAGCAAGTGATTGCTGTTATCAATGCTAAAAATCTAACAACTCGTCACTAATACACCACTCCACTTCCTCCGCCATTGGCGGAATGAAATACCATTGAACCATTTTTACGAGCGTAAAAGCGTATAAGAAGATTTTGAAGTGTTGGCTCGATGGAGGGCTTGAACCATCCGTTGTTGCTCATTGCGATCAAATACTTTGCATCCGGTGTGTAGAGCTCTTCACGTGTGGCTTCATAACAAATGGCATTGCGAAATTTCACCCCTTTGATGATGAAATCGGTTGGTTTATCGGCGGTTACAAAATCAGAACCCCCTGCAAACACATGACGATTTACCCATGCTTTTAAAAAAGAGGGAAGAGGTATGTACTCTCCAAAGGGGACAAGAATCATTTTTTTTGCAACTGTGATGTTTCCTTTGTTAAATAAATATGAAACGTTGTAATGCAATGAGTCTTCTTCGTGCAGGGTTCCTGTTAAAATGGCAATTTTTTGGGAACGGCGCAAGAGTTCCTCTTCCAGTGAGGAATAATGATTCATGTAAACAACAAACGCAGATTCAGGCAAGACGACAAGATCATAGCCTTGACTCGCGGCCAAATCAATTTGACGTATATTTTCAGTAATAATATCTGCGATGTTGGATTCCTGCCATTTAAAGTCTTGTGAGAGATCCGTAGAGATGAGCTTGATTCGTACATCGGGTTTTTGTGGTGGTGTGTATGTGGGCTGTATGGCAATAAAGAGGGCGAAAAGGGGAATTATTTTTCGGTATTTAAAAAACAAAGCAGTAGATGCCAGAGAGGCTAAAATTAAGCCAAACTGCCATTTTTCAAATCCCATATAACTCTCAACAAAGATGAGCTCAGGCTGCATCCAATTGAAGTCCATGGGCCAGACATAGGTAAGTCCAAAAAGAATGAGTCCACGAAGAAATGGGTTGCGGGTGAGTCCTAGCGAGCCATAATAAAGAGCATATACCAATCCAAATCCTAATGCAACCAATATTTGGGCCCATCCAAGACCATAATATTGGAAGCTGTATCCTATCCAATAACACCACAGCAATCCGATCCAAAAACCGGCGATGGGAAGAGTACTCTTGGGTGCGTGTAAAAGTCCATAGAGTGCCCCTAGCCCCATAAGAGTATTGAACGCTTTTGAGGTTAAATGGAAATGCTCACAATAAATAAATGCACTAAAGCCAATCGCAATAAGTAAAGGGAGCGTGAGAAGTTCGAAAGTTGTTTTTGATTGTAGTTTCATGGGGAAATTATACCGATGTTAATCTCTTTAGAGTATAATGCAATCATATTTTATTCAAGGAATTCCATGGAATTTATCTCAAAAACTCTCCCACAATTGCTTCCGTTTGCATTTTTAATTGCAATCATGTATTTTGTTATTATCCGTCCACAGCAGAAGCAAGCTAAAAAGCATGCTGACATGCTTGCAACTTTAGCAAAAGGCAATAAGGTTGTTACAACTGGTGGCTTGATTGTAGAAATAAAAAAAGTTGAAGAGAATTTCTTCGCTGTAAAATTTAATAATGATGTCGAAGGGCGCTTGGTTAAAGATGCTGTGGCAAGAAAGTACGAGGATGAAGCTTAATTACCGCGTAGTATTACTAATTTTTGCCACAATTTTTGGGCTGCTTTTTTCAATCCCTTCTTTGATACAAAGCCAAAGCGGTGCGAAAGTTACCTTGGGCCTCGATCTTCAAGGTGGATTGCACATGCTTTTGGGTGTAAAAACAGACGAAGCGTTGACTTCTCAGCTCAAATCAATGGCTTCTGGTATTAAACACTTCACCGAGCATAATGATATTCTCCTCGATGGATTAAGTGCTAATAAAAATACTGTCTCTTTTGAACTTCTTGATGAAGATGATGCAGTTAGTATGGATGAATATTTGAAAAAAGTAGAAGGAACCGTTGTTCATTCTGCACAAGGAAAATATTCTCTATCAATGACGCCAGCGGCGATTGAAAAGCTAAAAGTTCAATCGGTAGACCAAGCTATTGAGACAATTCGAAACCGATTAGACCAATTTGGACTTGCAGAACCAACAGTTGCGAAACAAGGTGCCGATAAAATTTTGGTTGAATTACCGGGGATTAAAACCCCTCAAGAAGAGCAGCGTGCACGCGAGCTTATTTCTCGTGCTGCAAAACTTGAAATGATGGCTATTGATGAAGATCGTGCGATGCGAGCTAATGATATTACGGAGATGGAAGCGGCTAGCTTTGAAGATAAACTTCTAGACGATGCGTTAGAGCCAAAAAGAAAACATCTTGTGCATGAAATCGCAATTCTTGATGGTACGATGCTTACGAATGCGCAAGTGGGATACGATCAAAATAACCGTCCTATTATTAATTTCTCACTCAATTCTGAAGGGGCTCAGATATTTGGTGATTTCACCGGCAAAAATGTCGGTAAACGCCTTGCGATTGTTTTGGATGGAAAAGTTTATTCTGCTCCGGTAATCAAAGAGCGTATCGGGGGCGGTTCGGGACAGATCAGTGGTAATTATACAACCGAAGAAGCCAATGATCTCTCAATCGCACTGCGTTCAGGGGCATTGTTGGCACCGATTTATATGATGGAAAAACGCTCAGTTGGGCCAAGTCTTGGGGCTGATAGTATCAAAGCATCGTTAATGGCATTGGTCAGTGGCTTTGGTTTGGTTATTTTGTTTATGATGTTTTATTATAAATTAGCGGGAGTGATTGCAAATTTAGCAGTTGTGATCAATTTATTTATTATTTTGGCATTGATGTCGCTTATGGGTGCAACGCTCACGTTACCTGGGATGGCGGGGATTGTCTTACATATTGGGCTTGCGGTGGATGCAAACATCATTATTAATGAGCGGATTCGTGAGGGGCTTCGTGCGGGACTTTCAGCACGGCGTGCTATTACGGAAGGGTACTCTAAAGCGATGCGCGCAATTTTGGATTCGAATGTGACACAAATTTTGGCATGTACCATTTTGTATGTGTATGGAACGGGAGCAGTTAAAGGATTTGCGGTAACACTGAGTATGGGGTTATTGGCGTCTATGCTTACGGCTATTGTGGGATCATACGGAATTTATCAGTTGTTTATGGATCGTATTGAAAAAAGTAAAAACTACTCATTGTGGTTTGGTATGACGAGAAAGGTAGCGTAAATATGGAACTTTTTAAAGAAGACAAGATTTATAATTTTTTAGGAAAAGGAAAAATATTTTTCGTTGCATCATTCGTTTTATTTTTCTTGGCTATCGGCCTTATTGCGATAAAAGGGTTTTCATTCGGAATTGATTTCACAGGTGGAACTGTTGTTCAAGTAAAATATACCAATGTGGCACCTATTGTAAAGATACGCGAAGCGTTGTCTAAAAATGAACTTTTTAAGCATGCCAGTGTAACGGAGTTTGGTTCGCCGCAAGAGATTATTATTAAAACAGCGGCTTCGACAGATGGGCTTAACAAAGACATTGGAGATACAACCAAGGAGATCCTCAAAGGGACAGGTGATTTTGAAATTCGTCGTGTTGACATGGTAGGACCCAAGGTTGGGGATGAGTTACGAACCAAAGGCTTAACGGCATTTTTATTGACTTTGGTTGCGATTATGGCAACAGTGACTTTTCGTTACGAATGGCGCTTTGCTCTTGCGGCAATCATTGCGATTGTTCATGATATTGTAATTACATTTGGTTTTGTTTCTTATTTTGAAGTAGATTTTAACATCGAAAGTGTTGCGGCATTGTTGATGATTTTAGGCTATTCCATTCATGATACGATTATTGTCTATGATCGTATACGTGAACATATTGAAGAGTCTAAAAATACGGACTTTGTTATGATCGTCAATGAGGCTGTTTCTCGTACACAATCACGTACAACCCTTACGTCATTGACTGTATTCTTTGTAGTGTTAACTCTCTTTGTCTTTGGTGGCGATATTATGTTGGGCTTTAGTTTTCCTATGCTTATTGGTGTTATTGTAGGTACGTATAGTTCTATTTTTGTTGCGGCTCAATTGGTTGTTTGGACAGGATTTAGTGTTGATAGTTATCGTCAAATGCTGGCGGATAAAGTGAAAAATGCGGCAGAAAAAGAAAAAATGCGTGCTCAATTCGAGCAGGGCATTGTTTAATTAGGAGTTTTTTTGAATTACGTCCCCAAAGATATTGAAGCCAAATGGCAAAAATTTTGGCTTGAAAATAAAAGCTTTGAACCAAGTGAAGATTTCTCAAAAGAAAAAAAATACATCTTGAGTATGTTCCCGTTTCCAAGCGGAAGACTGCACATGGGGCATGTAAGAAATTATACGCTTAGTGATACCTTTGCCCGCTATTACCGTCAGCAAGGATTTAACGTTCTGCATCCAATCGGATTTGACAGTTTTGGTATGCCTGCTGAAAATGCAGCGATCAAAAATGGTTCCCATCCAAGAGGATGGACGTACGATAATATCGATTATATGAAAAAAGAGTTTGCGTCATTGGGCTTTTCATTTTCAAAAGACCGTGAATTGGCAACAAGCGATGAACTGTATACGAAGTTTGAGCAGGGCTTTATCATCGATATGTATGAAAAAGGGCTTCTGTATCGTAAAAAAGGGATGCTAAACTGGTGTCCGCATGATTTGACGGTTTTGGCGAATGAGCAGGTGGTTGATGGCTGTTGCTGGAGATGTGATACGCCTATCGTCAAAAAAGATATGAATCAGTATTATTTTAAAATCACACAGTATAGCGATGAATTATTGGATGATCTTCATAAGCTTGAAGGCGGATGGCCGAAGCAAGTAATCACTATGCAAGAAAACTGGATCGGAAAATCAAACGGCTTGGCATTTGATTTATTTTTTGATGAAGCGAGCAAAGCAAAGCTAAGCGGTGTGTTTGAGAGTTTCGATGTCTTTACGACACGTCCCGATACGATTTATGGCGTTTCGTATACGGCGCTGGCCCCTGAACACCCAATCGTATCGTATATGATCGATAACGCTTTGCTCGATACTGCAGTTATTGCTCAAATCAAAGAGATGAAAAACAGTTCATCGATCGATCGTCAAAAAGAAAAAAGCGGCGTATCGTTAGGGCTCAATGTCATTCATCCTCTAACGAAGGCAAAAATTCCGGTATGGATTGCTAATTTTGTCTTGATGGATTACGGCAGTGGTGCGGTCATGGCCGTTCCTGCTCATGATGATCGTGACTTTGATTTTGCAAAGAAGTATGATTTACCGATCCATGCCGTTATTAAACCCGTAGATGGCGAATTGGATTTAAGTAAAGCATACACGGAAGTAGGGGTTCTTTTTAATTCTCAACTCTTTGATGGTATCAATTCAAAAGAAGCTCAAAGTAAAGTAATTGAGTATTTTGAGAGTCATAATCTCGGTAAAAAGACAACCAATTATAAACTCAAAGACTGGGGTGTATCACGTCAGCGTTATTGGGGCGCACCGATTCCTTTTGTCCATTGCAATGATTGCGGCTTGGTGATGGAGAAAAAAGAGAATCTTCCTATTTCTCTACCGCATGATGTAGAGATAACGGGAGAGGGTAATCCACTCGAGAATCATCCAACCTGGAAACATTGCAAATGTCCTACGTGTGGTAAAGACGCGATTCGTGAAACCGATACGATGGATACCTTCGTTGAGTCAAGCTGGTATTTCTTGCGTTTTTGTGCATCTCCTAAAAATTGGGAAAGCGAAGCATTTTCACCTGAGCAGATTAAATACTGGATGGGTGTAGATCACTATATCGGCGGGATTGAACATGCTATCTTGCATTTACTCTATGCCCGTTTTTTCACGAAAGTCTTTAGAGATTTAGGGTATGTTGAGTTTGATGAGCCATTTGATCGATTACTGACGCAAGGGATGGTCCTCAAAGATGGGGCAAAAATGTCCAAGTCCAAGGGAAATACCGTTGATCCGGATGCCATAATCCTAAAATACGGTGCGGATACAGCACGTTTATTTATTCTTTTTGCCGCTCCTCCAACACAAGAATTGGAGTGGAACGACAGTGCAGTCGAGGGGGCATTTCGGTTTTTAAAACGTTTTGCAGATCGCAGTCAATTCGCACAAAAAACAGCTAGCTTGCCAAAAATTGATCAGACAACGCTTAGTAAAGAAGAAAAAGCAGCCCGTAAAAAAGTATATGAAGCACTCAAGCGTGCGCAAGAAGTCTACAATGAGCGTTACACGTTTAACACGATGATAGCAGGTGTCATGGAAGCGATGAATGCACTTGGTGAGCAAAATAACACTAAAATTTGGACAGAGGGGTACTGGATTTTAACCTCGATCTTAGAACCAATTGTTCCTCATGTATGTTGGGAACTTTCGCATACGTTGTTCGGCGGTAAAAATTTAGGTGCTCAACACATCTGTGAAGAGGTATTCGAAGTGGATTCCCTCACATTTGGGGTCTCTGTTAACGGAAAGAATCGTGCTACTATCGAAATAGGTGTGCAAGAGTCTGAAGCAACTATTATTGAAACTGCAAAAGTGTCTGTTGAGAAGTGGATAGAGGGAAGAGAGATTATCAAGGCAATCGTCATTCCCGGTAAATTGATCAATTTGGTCATTAAAGGATAACTATGCGCAGTGTGTCAGGGTTCATAATAGCAGTGATGATGGTCGCGGGATGTGGATATACGAGCGCGGCTCGTTATGCACAATCGATTGTCGGAAGTAGCGTAAGCACAGAAGTATTGATTTCTATGGAGGACCCGCAAAATACTGTCATAATAAAAGACGCTGTGGATACAGCAGTTATTACTAAGTTTCGTACATCATTAACTTCCAAAAGCGCATCCCAAACGCATTTGAAAATACAAATTGCTTCGGTGACTTTCTCACCATTACGATACGATACCAATGGGTATGTAACGACGTACCGCACAACGGTTAGTATACATATTGACCGTACAACACGAGAAAAGCTACACAGTTATAATGCGTCTGGAATGTATGATTTTGATATTGAACCTAATGCAATTATCTCAGATCAGGCACGCTTTAATGCGATTAGCGTAAGTGCACAAAAGGCGATCGATGCGTTTATTGCGCAAATTGCAGCAGAAGGTTCGAATCCACCTAAGGAATAAGCTATGACGATTAATCAAATTGTGCGAAATACGGTAGAGCGTTTAAAAGCTGATGGGAAAGTGTGGACTCCCGATCTTTATGCTGAAGCCTTTTGTATTGAAGCTAAAAAAGCGGGTGTCAAGGTAGAAGATTGTCAAGGTATTGACCGTTTTACAGCGCTTATGGATAAAAAGACGCTGGATGAAGTGAAACAATATCGGGTTAAAACAACGGCGGAATTAGTACGTTTTTTGATTTCTAAAATGAGCCGTTTAAATCCGAGTGAAGCATCGATACTCGTAGAAGTACTGAGTGCACTGACCAAGACCATTGCTATGAGCGTCAACACTTTGCATAATCGTGATGCTTCGGCTCTTGCTAAAAAAACCATTATTTTGATTGATTCACAGGCTGGGAAAACTCAAATTGATCTGCTAAAGCAGGCATGGGAAAATTTCTTGAGCGTATATGATGATAGCTTTTTGCAGAAGTTATCGGATTTTGGAGAAGTAGATTCGTGTAATCTTAAAAAAACGATTGAGGGATTACGCGTTGATGTGAGTTCAGCGCAAAAATATGATCTTACTCGCATAGCACAGTTGTTGGTAATGGGACTCTCCCCATCAATTGCACCAAAGATTGACGATAAAACAGCAATATTGACCCAAAAATTACAGGATAATCCTGATTATGTATCTCATGAAGAGTTTGAAGAAGAGATGAAAGCTGCTATCGCAATGCGTATTGCGCTGGATAAACAAAGTGTTGAAGAGATGGTTAAGGCGCTGGATGAACTTTTGGGGAAACTCTCCGTACAGCTGATCGACCTAATAGAGCGCAGTGAGAGTTCGACGACTGAAATACGGGGCGTAAAGCGAGATCTTGAAGCGCTGGAGTCGGACAAGCCTAAAGATTTTAAAACAGCGCATAAGCGTTTATATACAATCGCTACCGCACTGGAAGAAAAAGTAGAAATATTAAGTCATGATTTACGTTCTCACAACGCAAAAATAACCGAGATGGGAGAAAAAATCGCTACGTTGGAATCGCAGTTGGCGGTGGCAACACTGGCTTCTAAAGAAGATTTTTTAACAAAATTACCCAATAAGCGCGCGCTTGAAGAAATCATAGAGATGAAAGAGGCAGATTATGTCCGTTATGGACGTAATTATTGTCTTGTTATGCTGGATTTGGACTTTTTCAAATCGGTTAACGATACTTATGGTCACGAAGCGGGAGATGCTGTACTTAAAGCCTTTGCACATATTTTCAAAGATGAAGCCCGCGTGAATGATACCGTAGGGCGTTTTGGGGGAGAAGAGTTTTTGGCTATTTTGGGAGATACGGAACTTTTAGGCGCTAAAACATTTGGAGAAAAAGTACGTGCGCATGTTGAAGGAGCTCAGTTTATGTATCAAGGACAGCGCATTGCGGTTACGGTAAGTATAGGTATAGCGCAGCGCAAAGATTATCCATCACTAGAAACACTAAAAGTAGGTGCGGATGAACGTCTGTACGATTCGAAACGCAAAGGGCGCAATCGCGTAGCGGTATGATGAACCTAGAGGCGTTTCTAGCGCAAAAACCACTTTTTTATGATGTGATTGATTATGAGAGATTTCCAAAAGCCTTTGCAAGTGTAGCACACTTACTGCATCAGCCTAAAATTATTCATATAGTGGGAACGAACGGGAAGGGGAGTACGGGGCGCTTTCTGGCTACCGCTTTGAGCCGTTTGGGAAAAACAACAGGGCACTACACCTCCCCTCATATCTTACAATTTAACGAGCGTATCTGGATAGACGGTGCAGATAGTACGAATGCCGATCTAGAAAATGC
>JAQTOQ010000120.1 GCA_028713245.1 Sulfuricurvum sp.
CCCCTTCGAGGTTAACTGCGGCTGGTGAGAAATAACAAATATCTGCTAGCAACGGGCAAGATGTCGGAGAACTTTCGCAACACTCATCGATTCTTCACCGCTTAAATTTGCGTCAATCTCATCAAGCATGAGCACACCGCCTTTTTCTTCCATGCTCTCAACACGAAGCGCCAGTAATGCAAGACGAAGACGATTAAACTCGCCTGAACTCAGTTTTTCGAGTTTTGTACCCTCAAGCCCCAAAACAATACGATCTTTCCCATGCGAATGATGATCTACTTTTTCAATAGCCAAACTAGCAGGACGTAGATACAGCATTGTGAGGTATCCATTAAGTTTCTCTAGAGAGGTATGAATTTCATCCAAACGTTTTTGTGAGAGTTCCTGCCCTATCACTTCTAATTCTGACATTAGTTTTGCTATTTTTTGACTCAAATCTCCTTTTGAGTGTTCAATCATCTCATACGACTCGAGTTCTTTTGCCTTTTGGTCACGATATTCCAATGCCTCTGCTATCCCGCCATAACGTCGTTTAAGCTCACTCAACTGCTCAATACGGTCCAATACCTCTTCAACCGACACCTCTTCTAGTTCTTCGAGTTTCTCCAGCGAACTCTCAAACACCGAGCGTAATTCATTCATTGCATCATCAAAAAAGGAACTCTCAACTTCAAGCATACTCAACGCATGAGCAATGTGAGACTCAAACCCGAATACTGCTTGTGCAGCATGTATTGATTCTTCAATTTTTTCTTTTTTAGAGAGCTGCTTTTTAATGAGGGTTAGTGCTTCATCTTCACCAATTGTTGGTTTAATGAAATCTATTTTTCCAATCTCATACACAGCAAATTCTTTGAGTTCGGTGAGCTTTTTTTCTTGATCTTCAATGACTTTAAGCTCATCACGCAAATTTTTGTATTCCAAAAATTTTTCTTTATGCTCTTGTACCCGATTGCGATGTTCAGGAAATGAAAGCGCAATACGCTCATCCAATAATCTTAGCAAAGATGCCGGATCAAAATCACTGTAATCTTTTAAACTCAAATGACGTAAATACGATGAGCTGATTGATTCCATCGATGATTTTGAGGTACGCTGATTGTTAATAAAATAGTTTATTTTTTCTTTTTTGACATGACGAAATACATTAATAGGCTCATTATCTATTCCATATACCTCTTCATCCATCTGCCATGAAACCGATGATTCGCACACACTAGCATCGACTCCATCCAATCCTACTGATGCCAGAATTGATCTCATTAAAATCGATTTACCGCTTCCGCTTGGTCCGGTAAAAACAATCAATCCAGGCTTAAATTCAAGTTCCGCTTCTTTAAAAGTTAAAAATTCTTTGAGATAAAAACGCTCGATCACGGCTTAGTTCCCCCAGCCTAATTTTTCTTTGAGTACTTCAAAATAGTTAAATTCTTTACGATGAATCAAATGTGCTCCAACATCAGCAAGTTTAATATGAACCGTATCTTTATCGGTAATCTCAACCATATCCTGTCCGTCTACAATCACTAATGCACTCGCATCAGGTGTTTTAATCTCGATCTCAAAATGCCCAGGCAAAACAACCGGACGCTGTGTTAGTGAATGAGGACAAATCGGGGTTAATGCAAATACTTGAGTGAGAGGGAACAACACGGGACCTCCGGCTGAAAGATTATACGCCGTTGAACCTGTCGGAGTAGAGATAACAACCCCATCCCCATAATAGGTGTTAAATGCCCTCCCATCAACATACGTTTCCAAACTGATCATTTTTGAGATAGAAGGACGCGTCAAGACGATATCGTTAAAAGCAACAACTTTACTTTCTCCATGTTGTGTCGTGATCGTAGCTTCCAACATCGCACGCTCATCGATTCGATACTCACCGGCGATAAGATTATCCACAAAAGATTCAAGCTCACAGAAATCCAGATCTGCTAAGAAACCCAATTTACCGGCATGAATTCCAAGAACAGGTTTTTGATATTCATATGACCGCCGTACTGCTGATATCAACGTTCCATCCCCGCCAATCGTGACTAAAAAATCACTGTTACGGCACATCAGATCAAACGGCTGACCCATAACGTCGATCATACCTCCGCTGATATGATCAATAAAGACTTCGATACCGCGCGACTCGAAAATCCGCTTCGCTTCCAAAAACATATCTTTGAGTTCCGGTGTCGAAGGGCGTAAAATAATCCCGACACGTTTAATATTTTCTAATTTCAATTTTTTTCTCTCATAGGCATTAGTTGAGTTATTATAACCAACTTTCCCCTAGAGGGTCAAAGCATTGCAAATTAGCAAAAGTCACAACAATCTTTATACTTTCTTGATACGATCAGACCTCATCTTGACACTTTACAAACACCCTATACGCTACACTCTCTCACTCAAATAATAAGGAAAAACTATGACGTTACGCCAACGCGTTAAACACGAAATGATGGTGATAAAATCACTCGGAGTTGTTTATGGTGACATCGGCACCAGCCCTATCTATACCTTGGCAGTTATTCTTTTGCTGATTGTTCCAACAGCAGCCAATATCAATGGAGTCCTCTCTTTGATTGCATGGACATTGATGATTTTGGTCACTGTCCAATACGCATGGCTCGCAACCAGCCTTTCCAAACGCGGAGAGGGGGGAACGGTAGTGCTTTTGAATATTTTACTTCCTTATCTTAAAAACGGCCGTTTGATAGCATTTGTTACAATGCTCTCGTTTTTAGGCATTTCGTTGATGATCGGCGATGCGGTTATTACCCCTGCCATCAGTATCCTCAGTGCGGTTGAGGGTATTGCGCTGATTCCAGGATACGAAGAAACGTCGAGATGGACGATGCTCTTTATCGCCGCTGGTGTTGCGCTGGCACTCTTTGCTGTCCAACGCAAAGGAATTGAACGTATTGCAAGCGCGTTTGGCCCAATTATGGTTTTGTGGTTTTTAACTTTAGCAGCAGGAGGGCTCTATTTTATTATTCAAAATCCAACTATTTTAAGCGCCCTAAACCCTATCTATGCGCTTCATTTTCTTTTAGAACATCCAATGATCTCCTTTGTCATTTTGGCCGATGTCATTCTTTGTGCTACTGGGGGTGAAGCTCTCTACGCTGATATGGGGCACTTGGGTCGTTTGCCAATTTTAAAGGGATGGTTGTTTGTCTTTTTTGCCCTTTTACTTGCCTATTTTGGACAAGGAGCCTTTATTCTTTCTCATCCTGAATCGATTAAAGCTCCTTTCTTTGAACTTTTTCATACTCTTGCTCCTGCTTACTACGTCCCCTTGCTTCTGTTAGCCATTATGGCAACAATTATTGCTTCTCAGGCCATGATAAGCGGTATTTTTTCGGTATTATATCAGGCAATGAGCACACGAATTTTTCCTCATTTCAAAGTTAATTTCACCTCCGATGAACTTCGTTCTCAAATTTACGTCGGATCAGTCAACTGGTTTTTGTTTATCTGTGTCATTGCTATGTTATTCATCTTTAAAGAATCAGGAAAATTAGCCGCGGCCTATGGTCTTGCAGTTGCAGGGGCAATGAGTATCACGGGAGTATTGATGAGCTTAATTTTTTGGTACAAAAAGGAATATATCAAATTTACGTTCGCCACTTTGTCAGGTATAACAAGTTTGATCTTTTTTGCCTCATCTCTGCTAAAAATCCCCCATGGAGGATATTGGTCATTGATCATTGCTTCCATACCTTTGATTATTGTTATAGTTTACACACGCGGTCAGAAACGCCTTTATGCTTCATTAGCATCCCTCGATAAGCATGAGTTTTTACCTCAATATAATGAACGTTACACGCATGGAGGAAATATTCCGGGAACAGCACTCTTTTTTGCCCGCAATACAGATCATATTCCCGCCTATATCTCGAAAACTATGTTCCAAAACGGCATCATTTATGATCGCAATATTATCGTGACGGTAAAAGCATCTGGTGACCCACACGGTATTCATTCCGAACTCACGCCGCTTGGTGAAGGGCTTGATTTGCTCTTAATACACCATGGCTATATGGAAATATTAAATATGGAAGAAATTTTAGAAAAACGCAGTATTGATGAGAGAACAATCTTTTACGGTCAAGAAGAGATTATTTCCGATAACCCAATTTGGAAATTCTTTGCCATTATCAAAGATTTATCACCCAATTTTGTCAGTTTTTATAAATTCCCTCATGAAAAACTCATTGGAGTTGCTCGAAGGGCAGAATTTTAACCATGAAGTACCTTCTGACACTCTTTATCGTAACGGTAGCTTTTGGTGCTGACTATATACCTAATGCTCAGAAACATACGCTGGCACAACCCTCTGCTGGTTTGATTTGGCAAGATAATCAGCAGGCTTCTGAATTGACAATGAGTTACAAAAGTGCCCTCAGCTATTGTGAATCCCTTGGTCTAAGCGAAGTAATCGATTGGCGAATGCCAACAATTAGGGAACTTTCCGCTATTGTTGATACAACCAGAACACCAACCATTGTATCCTCATTTATGCATACAGCATCAGGATGCTATTGGGCATCTGGTAGCTCTTCCAAGGGGGGGATAAGCTATATTGACTTTACCAATGCTCTTAGCACTATTGGGTTAGGTATTAATAAAGAGTGTTATGTACGATGTGTTCGTAAGCCAAAATAATTTACAATCATTGATGCGCATGCTTATTCAACCATTATTACTTCTAGGTGTGATTAGTCTCTTTTCATACTTTTTTGCGGATGCATTGATGTCGGTAAATATTGGTATGCTCCATCTTTTGCCCATTATTTACGCCGCCTTTCGATTCGGACAGCGTATTACTCTTTGGATATCCCTTGCTTCCGTTTTATCATTTGATTTTTTCTTTATCCCTCCTACCCTAACCTTCACCGTCCATGACTTTCGTTATATTATCAGTTTCGCTATCATGATCGGTATCGGACAACTTATCGCATGGCTAAGCACACAAGCCGCTCTTGCCAAAGAACTGGAGATGTCAAAACAAACGCAAGAAGCACTGTTAGGACTCCTATCACACGAATTGCGCACTCCTCTTGCCGCCATTAGAGGGGCATCTTCAGGACTCTTAGATGAACATCTGCTTTTGGATGAAGCCTCTGTGTTTCAGCTTTATGAAACAATCGACGAAAGTGCTAGCCGTATGGGACGACTAATCAATAATCTTCTTGATTCCGCTCGCCTACAAAATGGACATTTTGCGCCATCATTTACTCCATGTGATTTAGGGGAAATACTAGGAAGTGCCCTTACCCGTGTCGAGCAAACAGCTAAAGCTCAGCTGCATATCGCCACCGATCTTCCACTTATAATGGCCGATGCCGTCCTTATTGAACTGCTTTTAGTCAATTTATTAGATAACGCATTTAAATATTCCATTCATGTGAGTGTACGAATGGAATCTCTTCCATCGGGAGTACTTATCGAGGTCTGTAATGATGGGTGTATCCCCTCACCAGAGGAAACCCTACGTGCACTATTGCCTTTTGAGCGTCTTTCCAATGCTTCAGGACGCTCCGGTGTCGGGCTGGGACTGTACATATGTCATCTTATCTCTGATCTACATCATGGAACGTTGAAAGTTACCAGCAATAACGGCTTTTTTTGTGTTCAACTTATTTTATTAGAAAGGCTCCCATAATGCCGACGATTCTTGTCATCGATGATGATACCGCTATTCGTAAACTTCTTGGGGTCGCATTAAAGGCTGCTGGATTTACCCCCATATTAACGGATAA
>JAQTOQ010000121.1 GCA_028713245.1 Sulfuricurvum sp.
TTCCCCGTGCCGTTGCCGTACAATCAGACCCCGCATCTGCTGCCCTTATCCTCTTTACCTCAGGTTCTGAGGGACTTCCCAAGGGGGTGGTATTGTCCCATGATGCAATTTTGGCAAATATCGCTCAAATACGGGCCATTGTCGATTTCACAACCTCTGATAAAGTCCTCAATGCCCTCCCGATTTTTCACTCTTTTGGACTAACCGCTGGGACCCTCTTACCAATCCTCGGAGGGATACCTTTGTTCATGTATCCCTCTCCCCTGCACTATCGTGTTATACCTGAAATCGCCTACGATCGATCCTGCACAGTACTGTTTGGCACCAATACGTTTTTAAACAACTACGCTAAAAACGCCCATCCGTATGACTTTTACAAGATGCGCTATGTCGTTGCCGGTGCCGAAAAGCTCTCCGACAGCGTTCGCAACCTATGGTTCGAAAAATTCGGCATTCGTATATTCGAAGGATACGGTGCGACCGAAACCGCTCCCGTGATCGCCATCAATACCCAAATGGCATTTCGCAGCGGTACGGTAGGACAGCTACTACCTGGGATACAGCACACCCTTATCCCCGTAACGGGAATCGACCATGGAGGAGTTTTACACGTCAAGGGCGCTAACGTCATGAGCGGTTATCTGCGCTCCAGCAACCCCGGTGTTTTAGAAAAACCCTCCTCGGATGCCGGCAATGGATGGTATGACACAGGTGATATTGTCTCTATCGATAGCGATGGATATGTAAGTATCCAAGGACGCCTCAAACATCTCCTCAATGATCTCGCATGAGCAGTCCACTCTATCTGTTTAAAACACGCCGTTTCGCCCCGCTGTTTGGGACCCAGTTTTTGGGTGCGCTTAATGATAACCTTTTTAAAAATACTCTGGCAGTCATCTTCACATTCCAAGGTGCCCAATGGACAACGCTCAACGTTTCCTTATTAGCCCCCATTATCGGCGCGATTTTTATCCTCCCCTTTTTCCTCTTTTCAGGGATGGCGGGAGAGCTGGCGGATCGTTACGATAAAGCGCGTTTGGCTCGAGTGGTCAAAGCATGGGAAATCTTTTTGATGATACTCTCTTCGGTAGGGTTTTGGCTGCACTCTTTTGAGTTGCTTTTGATGGTTGTTTTTGGGATGGGGATGCACTCCACACTCTTTGGCCCGATAAAATATTCCATTATTCCTCAACATATGAGAGAAAATGAGCTCATTACCGCAAACGCCCTTGTCGAATCAGGAACCTTTGCCGCGATCTTGCTGGGGACGATATTGGGAGGAATTCTCTCGACTTTTCCCAACGGAGGAATCATCGCAAGTTGCGTTGCAACCTTCTTGGCACTCTTGGGTTACATCGTCAGCCGTTTTATCCCTATAGCCCCCTCTCTGACACCTCGCACACCTATCTCTTTCAATCTTCCAATGCAAACCCTCAACGCGTTGCGTCTTGCGTATGACAACCGTATCGTTTTCTTGTCCATCCTCGCCATCTCGTGGTTTTGGCTCTATGGAGCGCTGTTACTCTCCCAATTTCCAACCTTGGTCAAAACCATTCTCATGGGAAATGAAACGACCGTCACCCTTTTGCTTAGCCTTTTTACTCTGGGAATCGCAATAGGTTCGATCCTGTGTGAGAAACTCTCTGCCCACACCATTCGACCCTCCCTCATCGTTGTCGGAGCCATCGGTATGGCGATTTTTGGAATCGATTTTGCCCTAGGAGCACAAACGTTTCATCCTCACACAACGCTGTACGAAATGAGGGAGTTTTGGCATATTTTACTCGACTTGATATTTATCGGTGTCTTCGGTGGATTATACAGCGTTCCGCTGTACGCACTCATGCAAGCTCGCAGTGATGCGTCAGTGCGCTCACGGATCATTTCGGCCAACAATATCCTCAATGCACTGTTTATGGTTTTAGGAGCGATTGCTACAATGTTGCTGTTAGAAAACGGCTGGAACATCCCCGACATATTATTGGGCACGGCGCTTTCAACAGGCGTGGTTACTATTACAATAGCGCTCAAAATCAAAAATCAAAAATCAAAGTGAAATGAAATAATGAATAAACTAAAAGCAAAAGTACGCAAAATAGCCGAGCATCCCGCAACAAAAAAAGCGCTCATATCCCTGAAACCCGAAAAATCTGTTTGGGGGTTTTTGGGGATTGTTTTATTTTTGATCGTTCCCGAAATTATAGCTTTCATCTGGGGCGCCGAGATCACAGCATTTGCTAAAGATCAGTTGCTCTTGAGCCCCTCTTTGTTTGAAAAACAATACTATGACGTGTTATTAATGCTTTTTAAAGACGGCGGGAGCTGGTTTAATCTCGGCATCGGCGCGGCACTATTGATCTGGTTTTTTTTCTGATTCATACCCATAGAAAACCATTTTTTAGTTACAATACCTCTAAATGAAATACCTATAAAGGAACCCTAATGTTTATACGTTTACCTCTTATTCTTGCCACTGCCGCAACGTTCGCCCTTGCCGCTGCAACAACTCTTGCTACCGTTAACGGTCAGGCTATCACAACGAGTGACGCGAGCACTTTTATGGCAAAAGCCATTCCAGGTATGACATTTGACAAGCTTGATCCGAAAATGAAACGTCAGATTGTCGATCAGTTAATCAACCAATCTCTTATCAAAGACCAAGTGAAAAAAAGCGGTATCCAAAACACGCCTCAGTTTAAACTCGCCTATGAAGCATTACGTGACGATCTCGCAGTCGATATGTGGATGAAAAAAGAGATGGGAAAAGTTACGGTAGCTGAAAATGAGACAAAAGCGTTTTACGATGCCAACAAAGAGAAAATGAAACAAGGCGGAAAAGTAGTCCCCTATGAAAAAGCCAAATTTGAGATCACACAGTTCATCAAGATGGAAAAGTTCAAAGCTACCATGACCAAAACAACAGATGCCCTCCGCGCTTCATCTAAAGTCGAAGTAAAGCTCTAGCTTTATACCCGTCCGTATTCATCTTTGAAACGGACGATGTCAATTAATGTTTAAGCGTACCCATTTTTAAAACATCAACTGCTCCGTATACTAAAGCACTAACAAAGGCAACAAACGCTGCTATTACTAAATATTCAATCATAATTCTTCTAGCTCCTCTATTGTTTTGCGAATTCTTTTTTCAATAAATACAATTAAACCACTTAATATAAATACAGAAAAAGATGCGAGAACAATTCTCACAACTGCATTTTGATTCATGTATGAAGCAAGCCATCCAACTAAACTAATATCCGTTAATACGAGAATACAAGCCAAACACGAAATTGGTTAATCGTCTCTTTTGCTTTATCTAATTTGCCCATGTTTGCATTATATCAGAAACATATGATTTTGGAGATAACGGGCATTATGTGAAGCAAGAGGATGTTTAGGTTGCCTAATCCCTGTTGTTCTTGTTTTCACCCTTTTTTTAAATATTTGGAAACTGTGGTGTGACTCAACGCAAGATAGCTTGCAATTTCAGAAACTGCGTATCCGTACTCAAATGCAGATTTCGCATTTTCGCGTCGATTTACATCTTTATCTTCATCAAAGAATGTCTCGAGTCGTCTGGTCAAGAATTGCATCTTTCCATCCACGCTTATAACTTTTGGCGAAACGTAAATCTGTTCTAGTGCATCTAATTGCAAGTCAGTACTTATATACTCTTCATACTCAACCAACGTCATATGAAATATCATAGAATCCGTAAGCAAGGCATAGTAGTCAGATTTATTTCTCCATTGAAAATAGGATTGATGTTTGTAGCCATTTATGTCAAGAACCATA
This sequence comes from Sulfuricurvum sp., assembly GCA_028713245.1. GTDB lineage: Bacteria > Campylobacterota > Campylobacteria > Campylobacterales > Sulfurimonadaceae > Sulfuricurvum. The sequence goes on from JAQTOQ010000121.1 coordinate 3,796, forward strand.
TTGGCTTTTATGGGATTTCTTTCTATGTATTTTGCAACTATCCAAAAATGCGTATCATCATATAAGTAGTACGATTTAAATCTCCCCTGCCAGAGGTGCCCTACTCTTTGATATTTTTTGTTGAAATATTTTGAATATTTATCATTTAGAAATTGGATGGATTTGGAAATGTTATTTTGTTTAGTTTCCAATAGCAAGTGGTAGTGATTTGTCATAAGGACATAAACGTGAATGACAATATTAAATTGTTTTTTTATTTCAACGAGCAACGTTAAAAACATATCATAATCATCGGGTTCCAAAAAGACATTTCTTTTTTCAACACCTCTATTTATTATATGATAAAAGCCCTCTTCGTTTATTCTGTTTTTGCGTGACATAATGTATTTTAACACATGCAATATTAATTTAATAAAAGTTTCAATTTAGTGCCTGACACCTTTTTGTGATGTTTTTTTTATGTTTTAATGCTCTCGTGTTAACTCATACGTACCATACGTTAATGTTGCAATAAGTGCTATAGCCAAAAAGATAATCATATATGTAGCCATCTTATAAATCCTCCAATTTTTCAATATTCTTGTGCATAGATTTAGCTATCAAAGCAAAAAGAATCATTAATGATATAATGATTACACTACCTAACCAAAATAATTCATCCACCCTATTATCAATATAAAGCTTTATAACACCTGCACCAAATGAAAGCATCAAGGCAACCAAAATGCCTAAATACGTTTTTAATGCACCAATATGTTCTTTGATCTTGTCAATTTTACTCATAACATTATTATATCAGAAACAGATAATTTTGAAGAGAACCAACATTATGTTAAGGGAGGAAGAGAGAAGGTAAAAAAGAATGGTTTAATAAAAGTTTCAATTTAGCGCCTGACCCTATCTTTTTTCCTCTTTTTTTGTTCTTGCGTGGATTAAAAATAATCGGCGATCTTCCAATGGTTTTTTACAGCAAAGTGACCGATAATTGCTGCAATTTAATTCCAATCGGAATAATCATAACGGATTCAAACATTATCGGTGTCGGGTTTAGTGGATATGTTTCTGATGCGGTTTTGAAACAATAAATACAACATAGCTCACAACTGCCAATACAGAGATCATTCCGATCATTCCAATAATTTCCATTTTATTCAATCTCCTCTAACTGATTAAGTTTTTCATCAATATCATGACGCTTTTTTTGAATCATGATAGCAATAAAAAGTGTTAAAACTATTCCTACCAATCCAACGATGGCTATCCACATTGGTACTTTTCCAAGCAATACCTGATACAAGATAGTGCCTGACACCTTTTTTTTTCTGACACCATTTTTTCTTTTTTAGGGTCAGACCCCTGTTTTTAAAAGCTGCTTCCAATCAATATAAGTTCTCGATCTTTGGAGAGCAATTGATTGACGATACCGCTGAATGTCATTTGCTTTTCTTCCGCAATTTTTCGTATAAATAGTTCGTTATCTGGTTCTAGATACACAGGAATATTGAATGTAGCATTTTCATTGTAAAACTTACCGCGTATACCTTTAGTAAAATCGTATTCTTTTTTCATTGTATCACCCCTTATAGATAGTAATTTCTTTTTGCGTTGCTTTTCGAGCAGAAATAATTCGAATAGCACAATACTCATTCTCATAAATGAGATATGTATGAATAACAACTAAGGTTCTTGTCGCTTCATCAATCCCAATCGTAATCCATCGGTCTTCTCTGTCGCTATGATCTTCATCATATATTGAAACAGCACGCTGGTCTTTAAAAACCGATGCGGCCGTTTCAAAAGCAACACCATGCTTCTTATAATTAGTTTTGGCTTTTTGCGGATCCCATTCAAAATTATACTTCATACTTTCATTATATCAGAAACAGATAATTTTGAAGAGAACCAACATTATGTTAAGGGGAAGAAAAGAAGGT
>JAQTOQ010000122.1 GCA_028713245.1 Sulfuricurvum sp.
ATGCAGGTTCCCGTAGGTGCTTGACCGCACTCATTATTTTCCCATGTTAGACACAGTTCTCTAAGCTGACCGATCTATATCCCCTTTGCTGCCAATGGATGAATCGTTTTTTCTGCATCGTCACCTTTGAGTCCGACCCATGCGGTGCGGTAACCTCCATGCTCTACCAATACATCGCACATTGCCTGCGCCAGCGAAATTTCGTCGTTGGCACGCACGAGTGATTGGTTGCCGAGGGAAATGGTACGGTACAGACGGCTGAGCTGTTCGATTCGCTCCTGCGCTTGCGTCATAAAAGTTATATCCGTTAGGTTGTGACGACTGTAGCGGTAATTTCCTTCTTTATCCGTAATATTGACGCTGCGGGAAAGAAACACTCTGCCATCCGGCAGATGAATCTCCTCTTCCACTTCACCGCTATGTCTATCCATGGCATCGTGACATGATTTCATCGGTCCTGAACCTTTTGGGAAAACTTCCCAATACGGCTTTCCGATTGATTCTTTCTCAGTTTCGCCGGCACACTCGAAATAGGCACGGTTGGCAAGCACGAGATGAAATTCCTGATCATGGAGAAAAACTGGGTCAGGGGCACTGTCGAAAATTCTACGCCACTCGATTTCTTTTATTGCATACGGCATACTATGAATTCCTCCATTTTGGTACACATTTTTACATTTAATTAAGTATAGAAGCTTTTTCCTTAAAGTATTGGTTCATTTAAAAACTCATTAATAAACATTATTCAATGTCTTTTTGTTTCATTTGCAGACAGATAAACAGTGAAAAAAGCTATACCTTTAAAGCCCCTCATTAATAACATACCATAGACGTTCAATCTCATAGTCATCTAGAAAGAGGGTTGAATAGTGTTCGTATAGCCATGCAAGACCCTTGGAATTTATAGAAAGAGTATGGGAGCACTCCTGATGAGCAGGTAAAAAAGCACGTATGAGTGAGATGTTATCATGGATCATTTCATTGCAAAAAAAACAATTCAGATGTGAATGCAATCTTCCCTCATGCTCCAACAGTGCCACATACGCTTCTATGGCTAGACGTTTTGGATTTTGATCACTCCATCGATTGGCACAATCGTTTAAGAGTTGATAATAAAAAGGACCAATTTCTTCTGAACTTGAGATGTGGGGATAGAAAAGAGAAATAAATTGCTGCCAAATGAGTATTCGATCGTATTCCCCCATCCACTTATAGCCCAAATGAATCACATCACGCATACGAGGGATTGAGCTTTTGAGTGAATTTTCGGACTCATAATCTATTTTAAAGCCCAAATTAATAGGGCTGTGACGTGCTCCGTAAAAGCGATAAAGGGTTGTTAAGTTTAGCTCAGATATTATAGTCACTATCATATCTTCGTCACGTACACGGCTAAGTTTGATGATAAATCCCTGCATCTTTTGCTTCTAAACTACACTTTTATGTTAGATTTTTTTTAGTAATATCCATATTTTAAAGCTTTTTAACCAAATTATTGGTAAAATAAGGAAATTTGAATCCCTTTAAACTAGTTATGTTTAAAAAGAGATTAAATACAAATAATTTCCGGAATTTTCCGATGCATAAGGTGATATCTCAGTGGAATACCAAGATTTATTACGATCATTTAAAGATAACTGCGGTTTTGGTCTGATCGCCAACATTAAAAACCGTCCCTCTCATGAGACGCTTGAAAACGCAATTACGGCGCTTGAACGAATGATGCACCGTGGTGCGGTTGCTGCCGATGGCAAGACGGGAGACGGAAGCGGATTACTACTCTCTATTCCTCAAGATTTTATGCGTGCATGCGCTGCCGATAAGGGTATAGAACTTCCTGAAATGTATGCGATTGCGGTCGTATTTACCCGGAATCTTGCACAATTGCGTGAGTTAGAACGTATTTGTGCTACTAATGATTTAAAAGTTGTATTGGATCGTGTCGTACCTGTTGATACCAATGCGCTTGGTGAACAGGCTTTGCAAAGCCTCCCAGAAATACATCATCTGTTTATTACTCCTAATTCGTTGATGGCGAGTAGACGTTTTGATGCTCTTTTGTATTTAAGTCGTAAAGAGACGGAGCATAAATTTGTTTCTGATGAAGATTTTTATATCCCTTCTATGTCTACGAAAGTTATTTCGTATAAAGGCCTTATTATGCCCACGCATATTAAGGAATTTTATACCGATTTTCAAAATGACAATTTTAAAATTTCATTTTCTCTCTTTCACCAGCGCTTTTCGACGAATACATTGCCAAAATGGCGTTTGGCCCAGCCGTTTCGTTCTGTCGCACATAATGGTGAAATTAACTCAGTCGAAGCAAATCGTTTTAATGTAGCCGTTAAATCTGAGTCCATCAAGAGCGAAGTTTTCACGGATGAAGAGATTGCACGATTGTTACCTATTTTACAGCCACACGGTTCAGACAGTGCGAGTGCGGATAATTTTTTCGAATTTTTGATCGCAAACGGTATGGATTTCTTCAAAGCGGCTCGCGCTATCATCCCTGCACCGTGGCAAAATGCGCCTCATATGGATCCTCAGTTACGTGCATTTTACGAATATCATTCAACAGTTTTTGAAGCATGGGACGGTCCTGCAGCGTTTTCATTAACCGATGGACGCTATATTGGGTGTGTACTGGATCGTAACGGTCTTCGACCATCAAAATACATTATCACTCATGATGACACACTGTTAATAGCGAGTGAATACGGTGTTATTGACATTGCAGAAGAGAATATCAAAGAGCGCGGACGTCTTCAATCAGGTCAAATGATCGGTTTGGATTTGAAATTTGGAAAAGTGCTTAAAGATGAAGATATTAATGAATATCTAAAAGGGTCTAATCCGTATATGGCTTGGCTCAACGATCGCTTGACCTATTTACAAGAACATGTTGAAAATCAGTATGTTACGAAGTGTGCCTGTACGGTACAAGAGCTGGTACAGCGCCAGCGTTTCTACAACATTACTCAAGAGATTGTAGAACAAGTTATTGAACCTATGATGCGTGATGGTAAAGAAGCAGTTGGGTCAATGGGTGATGATACGCCGTTAGCCGCTTTTAGCAGTGTACAGCGTAATTTTAGTGACTTTTTCAAGCAGCGCTTTGCGCAAGTTACGAATCCGCCAATCGATCCAATTCGTGAAAAAATCGTTATGAGTTTAAATACCGGTTTTGGTGAAACACATAATATTCTTGATGAAATACCTTCTCATGCAAATCGTCTAAAGACGATTTCACCGATTATTCTCAAAGAAAAATTAGAAGTTTTAAAATCGTTCGGAGACAAAAAATCACCACGCTATAACGCATCTTTTATGCATAAAACATTTTCTACAGCGTATCAAGGCTCTTTGCGCGATGCTTTGAATGCTTTAGTTGTCCAAATCGTAACCGCAGTCAAAGAAGAGGGTGTTCGTATCATCATTCTAGATGACAGCGATTTTAGCAGTGAATATAAAACGATTCCAATGCTAATGGCAGTGGGACGTATAAGCCATGCTTTGCTGGATGCAAAAATTCGTCATCTAGGATCGATTATCGCTTCTACTGGTGAAGTGGTAGATTCTCATGGTGCGGCTACTTTGATCGCATACGGAGCAAGTGCTGTTTATCCAAGTCTTCTTTTTGCAACAATTGCTGCACGTATTCAACAAAGCAATGAAGATGAAACAAAGTGTGCTGAAGCCCTTAAGTCAGTGCATGGCGCACTAAATGGCGGGTTGTTAAAAATCATGTCAAAGATGGGAATTGCAACCATCGGATCGTATCGTAACTCAGGATTATTTGATATTATGGGGCTGAGTCGTGAAATTGTGAATGATTGTTTTGGTGATTCTCATGCAATGATACCTGGATTGACGTATGAAGATATTGATGAACGTTTAACTAAAAATCATAAAGAGGCGTTTAACCAAAATGGGTTCAATCGGATTTTTCCTCTTAAAATTGGTGGATTTTACAAGTTTTACAACGGGGAAGAATATCACGCATTTAATCCAGATGTCATTCACGCAATTCATCGTGTTTCTAAAAGCGGTACGCGTGAAGATTTTGATTACTTAAGTATATTAGTAAACAACCGCGGTCAAAAATTTATTCGCGATTTCTTTGAGTTCAAATCCGACCGTGTGAGCATTGATATTTCAAAAGTAGAATCAAAAGAGAAAATATTCAAACGTTTTGCGTCGGCTGCAATGAGTTTGGGGTCTATTTCTCCTGAAGCTCACGAGTGTCTCGCGGTTGCTATGAATACTATTGGTGCTCAAAGTAACTCAGGTGAAGGTGGCGAAGATTCAGCTCGTTTCGATACGTTAAAAAATTCAAAAATCAAACAAGTAGCATCGGGACGTTTTGGGGTAACACCGGCATATTTACGCAGTGCCCAAGAGATTCAGATCAAAGTTGCACAAGGGGCAAAACCGGGGGAGGGAGGTCAGCTTCCAGGGCATAAGGTTTCGCCCTTGATTGCACGTTTACGTCATACAACTCCTGGGGTTACTCTAATCTCTCCGCCTCCACATCACGATATTTATTCGATTGAGGATTTAGCACAGCTTATTTTTGACATGAAGCAGGTTAATCCTAGCGCTAAAGTGGCTGTGAAACTTGTTTCTGCTGCAGGTGTTGGTACGATTGCTGCAGGTGTTGCAAAAGCATATGCGGATAAAATCGTTATTTCAGGTGGAGATGGCGGTACGGGTGCAGCGCCGTTGACATCCATTAAATTTGCGGGTAATCCGTGGGAATTAGGACTTTCAGAAGCACATAATGCACTTAAAGTTAACAATTTACGCGGACTTGTTCATCTACAAACGGATGGCGGATTAAAAACAGGACAAGATATTGTGAAAGCTGCACTTTTGGGTGCTGAAAGTTATGCATTTGGTACAGGAGCATTGACGATAATAGGGTGTAAATTATTACGTATTTGCCATGTGAACAAGTGTTCAGTTGGGATTGCTACGCAAAATGAAATATTACGGAGTGAATATTTTAAAGGAAATGTAGAACAGGTCATTAATTATTTTACCTATTTAGCGGAAGATGTCCGTCAAATTATGGCTAAGTTAGGTTATGAAACAATGGAAGAATTGATAGGACGCAGTGATTTTTTGCAAGTTATCAATGATGAGTTTGCCCGTAAATTTGACTTTAGTAATATCTTGCATCGCGAAGAGGGGGTTAATACTTGTCAAGCGCAGAGCAATAAGCCATTTGATGATAACGAATTTGAAAAAGATGTCTTAAATGAAGCAATGGATGCGATTAAAAACCCTGAGCGTCCAGTAAGAATCACACGTACAATCTGTAATACTAATCGCAGTTTTGGAGCACGTATGAGTGGTGAAATTGCTCAATATTACGGTGATGCAGGATTAAAATCTGATACGATACGTATTAACTTAACTGGTATTGCGGGTCAAGCATTAGGTGCTTTCTTGATCAATGGTATTTCGATTCATGTGGATGGTGTTGCAAATGACTATATTGGTAAAGGGATGCACGGCGGAAAAATCGTTGTAAAATCTCAAAATCAGGGTGAAGCATTTGCTGCAGGTGGAAATACGTGTTTATACGGCGCTACTGGCGGTAAATTATTTATCGGTGGATGTGTTGGTGAGCGTTTTGCAGTTCGTAATTCAGGTGCTTTTGAGGTTGTTGAAGGAACAGGTGACAATGCGTGTGAATATAT
>JAQTOQ010000123.1 GCA_028713245.1 Sulfuricurvum sp.
TTAACTCCTGGCATGGTAGCAGCTTCCGCTGATGAAGCTGGATTGAAAGCATTTTGGGGGAAACATCAAAGTGAATTTAAAAAAGAAGCGACATACGATCTCTCAATCATACACATGGGAGCGCAAGCAACGCAAAATGATGCACTACGACGTTACATTGATTTCAAAAAAGGGACCGTTGATCCTAGTGTAATTATCACTCAGACAACCGTATCTACCACAAGCAATCTCTTCGCTCCTGAGTTGCTCAAAGATATCGCAGAATTAACTACCGACAAACCTTTTTTGAAACCACGCAAAGTAGGCGATGAGTTTGTGATCATCAAACTTAATGGCTTCAATCCAGCGGCAAGTAAAACCTACGAAGAAGCAAAAAATGACGCTAACGCGCTTTATGTCAATGAAATGAAAAAAAGCAAACTCCAAGAGTTAGCGCAAAACAGTTATAAAACATTTACGGGAACCGTGAGTGACTTCATGACGCATGCTAAAACTACGTCACTGTCAGGGTTATCATCAGCTGAAGCAACCGAATTTGCCGATAAATTGTTTGCCGCCAAACAAAAACAAGGGTTTTTAACTTTGAAAAGTGGAAATGTAATTCTCTATAACGTTTTGGAACAAAAGTTGCTACAAGATACAACAGTAGCTGAAGAGAACAACGCGATGAAGCTAAAAGGAAATTTACTCAATCAAAAGCTCATGAAAATGCTTGAGAGTAAATATCCAGTAAAAATATATGCAGAGGGGATCTGATTTTGAAACGAACGGTTTTAGCCATCGATATCGGTTCGACAAAAGTCTGTGCCATCATCGCAGAAATAGGTGATGATAACAGCGCTCAGATTATTGGTGCAGGAATTTCTAAAGCGCAGGGGCTTCGCAAAGGAAGCATCACCAATATTGAGCTTGCATCCAAATCCATTAAAGCCGCACTCAACGATGCACGACGTGTTGCTGGTACCGATATAAAAAGTGCTATAGTAACCATCTCTGGCGCCTATACAAAGAGCATCAACTCTAGCGGTATTGTTAATGTTCCTAATAAAGAGATAACACTCAAAGAGATCAATCGTGTTATGCACACTTCTTTGTATAATGCCAACATACCTAATGAATTTGAAGTGCTTCATGCCCTTCCATACAATTTCAAAGTAGACGATCAAGATTTCATCGAAGATCCGCTTGGGATGAATGCTGCGCGTTTAGAAGTAGAAACCCATATTATCACAACCCAAAAATCAAATCTCAATAACTTACGTAAAGCAGTCAAAGCTGCAGGTGTTGATGTTGAGAGTATCGTACTAAGCGGTTACGCATCTGCGATCGCCGTATTGAATCTTGATGAAAAAGAACTCGGTGCCGCAGTCGTCGATATGGGTGGAAATACGAGTAACATCGTTATCCACTCAGGGCATGCAATCCGTTACAATGATTTCCTAGGGGTGGGTTCTAACCACATTACTAATGATTTATCTATGGCCCTGCATACACCATTACAAACTGCTGACAATGTCAAAATGAACTATGGATCACTGTATGCTCCTAGTAATGATCTCATCGAGCTACCAGTGATCGGTGATGAAACATCGACACACGAAGTATCTCTCGAAGTCGTGCATAACGTCATCTATGCACGCGTTGAAGAGACCCTTATGATCATCGCGCAGTCTATTGAAAAAAGTGGTCTCAAAGATCAAATGGGTGCAGGAATTGTTCTCACTGGCGGCTTTACAAAAATCGAAGGTCTTCGTGAACTTGCAGTTGCTATTCTCGACAACATGCCAGTACGTCTTGCTAAACCCTCTGATATGGGTGGATTGTTTGATACCCTACGTGATCCTTCATATTCGGGTGCTGTTGGGCTTATCAAATATTCAGCAGGCGGATACACACCGTATGAAATCGATGTCAATAAAAAGATGCGTCATGCCAGCGAGGAAGTCGTCCCGTATGAAGCACCTATCATGGAAGAGGACATGGAAGAGTTAGAATCTACTTCTTTCCCATCAGCCCCTGCTTCCACAATGTCAAAAAACAGCGTTCCCAAGAGTGATTCGAAACCGAAGACAGAACCATCCAAAATGGTCAATATCGATTCGATTCAAAACAGTAAAAATGACGAACCAAACCCGATTTCCAAGTTTTGGAATTGGGCAACCCAATTATTTTAAACACAATCAAGGAGCAAGCATGGAACCATTTTCAATCAACGAATCATCTACGTTAACAGGGGCACGGATTGTAGCAGTCGGTGTTGGTGGTGGCGGCGGAAACATGATCGGCTATATGCTTAAAGAGGAGATTCCTGGAATCGAGCTCATTATTGCAAACACTGATGCGCAAGTATTAGAGCAAGGGTCTGCTGCAATCAAGATTCAATTAGGTGCAAAACTCACCAAGGGCTTGGGTGCAGGGATGAAACCTGAAGTCGGTAAAGAATCTGCATTAGAAAGTTATGAAGACTTACGTCGTGCTCTTGAGGGTGCTGATATCGTTTTTGTTGCTGCTGGTTTGGGTGGCGGTACAGGAACAGGGGCTGCTCCTATTATCGCTAAGATTGCAAAAGAAGTCGGGGCATTGACCATTGCCGTTGTCACTAAGCCTATCTCATTTGAAGGTCGTAAACGTCGTAAGCTTGCTGAGGAAGGCCTCGAAGAACTTAAAAATGAGTCTGACTCTATCGTTGTTATTCCAAATGACAAATTACTCTCTATCATTGATCCAAAACTTGGAATCAAAGACAGCTTTAAAATCGTTGACAGTGTGCTTGCTCGTGCTGTTAGTGGTACATCGGGTGTTATTCTTGCCAGCGGTGAAAATGACATCAACCTTGACTTCGCTGACTTGCGTACTGTTATGAGTCACCGTGGCCTTGCCCTCATGGGTGTTGGCGAATACAAAGGCGAGAATGCAGCCTACGAAGCAATCAAAAATGCAATTGAATCCCCATTACTCGACAATATGTCTATCAATGGTGCACTTGGTGTATTGGTACACTTTAATATGCACCCTGAGTTTCCATTTATGGAACTTAGCGCCGCGATGGAAGTGGTACAAAAAAGTGTTGATGAAAGCGCTGAAGTGATTTTCGGTACCACAACCGATGAAAGTCTTGCCCTTGATTTTATCCGTATCACACTTGTAGCTACTGGTTTTGAGAAAAAAGCATTGCAGGGTATCAACAACTGCGAATTTGAAAACAAAGAAGCAGCTACTGCCAAGCCTCGCGTAGTGGTTCGCGCACAGGCTATGGTTGCCAACGGTGATTACAGCGAAGATTTCCTAGACGTACCGACGTTTATGCGTCAGCAAAAAGACTAATCGCCTTCTCTTCATGCTCTCCTTTGACACGCTCATAAAGGCCAAAACACTCCTTGGCCTAAGTGACCGAGTCACCCTCTCCGAGATAAAATCACGTTATAAAATGATGATGAAACAATGGCACCCCGACAAACACCCCGATGACATACAAACCGCTCACGCTATGAGTACACAGATCAATGAAGCCTACGCGATCATCTTGGAATACTGCTCCAAGTACGAATTTAATTTTGATGAGAATTTTTTAAAAGACAAAACTATCACTCCGCAAGAGTGGTGGGCGAAGAAGTTTGGAGGGAGATAATCGGCTTTAATGAAATGCGATTGGTCCCTGAGAACGCGCATTGATAAACTGCTGAACGACTTCATTGGGAGAGTTGCGAAAGGTCTCTTTGTCTCCTGCTGCAACGATCACTCCGTCAAACAACATCGCGTAGTTGTCCCCTGCTTTGAAACTCTCAGCAATATCGTGACTGATAAGCACCGAAGTCATTCCAATCTCATCGCGTAAACGACAGATCATCTGGGTGATAAAGTCACTGGTTACAGGGTCAAGTCCTGAGGTTGGTTCATCGTATAAAATTACTTCGGGCTCGAGGGCAAGTGTACGGGCAAGCCCGACGCGTTTACGCATCCCACCGCTGAGTTCCTCCGGATACAAGGATTTGACGATTTTTGGGTCAAGCCCTACCATTGTAAGTTTTTCATCGATTTTATACTCAAGCTCTTTTGGGGTGAGCTTTTGATGTTCCATCATCGGAAAGGCAACGTTTTCGCCGATATTCATACTGTCAAAGAGAGCACCGCTTTGAAATAAAAAACCGATTTTTTTACGTATCTCTCGTAATGTCGCCTCATCAGCATGATCCATTCGGGTCCCTTTATAACTGATTATTCCGCTATCGGGTTTGAGTAATCCCACCATGTGTTTAATGATCGTCGATTTTCCACCGCCTGATACACCGAAGATTACGGTTGTTTTACCCTGCTCTATTTCCAGATTGACACCACGTAAGATTTCTCTTTTTCCGAAACTTTTAGTGATATTTTCAAATCGTATCATCGTTTTACCATCATTAAGTATGCGCGACGTCCGAAGAGAACAAGCAGCATTACCAGCATAATTTTAAAATCAATTTCACTTGCTTTGTGCAGTGACTCGAAGGAGTTGTTCATCATTGCCAGTTCGCCTAATTGCTGAAACTCTAACATTTTAGGACTGTACACACCGCTAAAAAGTAATAAGGTACTAACCGAACCTAAAGCACTCAAAATGGACACTCTGTCAATTTGCATCGCTTTAAACCGGACAATTTCATACCAAACAATAATAACGGCCATGATGTAGCCCCAATAGGTGAAACGTCGAAAAATTTCTCCCATGATTTTCCCCTCTTCGTAGCGGGAAAGCAACGGTATGCTCAAATAGACTTCGGAATGAAATATCACTGCTGCTACAAACGCTCCTAAAATGAGGACTGCTCCTCCCGTCATCCCGACTGTAAGGAGATACAAAACATCTATGAGAGCTTTTTTATTCATGGTTTGCCTTTAAACAAAATCCTCGATCAAACGAGGCTAAATCTTTATAAAATTCCAAGGATTGTACCGCAAAAGATTTTAGATATTCCTGCACGCTACTGCGTTGATCGTATCCCATTTCACACACAAAGATTGGAATTTTTCTCACGTACACCTCATCCAATAGTCGACGTATAATTTCATCACCAATTGTCCCCCCAAAAAGGGCATTTTGCGGTTCATACGATAAATTACTTTCCAATGAGACATCCTCGGCTATATAAGGGGGATTGGAAACGAGCAAATCTATTTTTTCATTCACACAACTTAGTAAATCACCCTCACGCAGTTCAATACGATCACTTAGACCGAAAGTCTCGATATTACGACGCGCTACGCTCAGAGCTCTTGGAGAGATATCTACGGCAACAAAACGGGCATTGGATAAATGCAGTGCGAGCAATATCGAGATAATACCGCTTCCCACGCCTACCTCGACGATGACAAGCGGCTCATCGTGATTCACACGTGCCAATACCTCGTCAATCAGTAATTCCGTTTCAGGACGGGGAATTAGCCCGCCCTCATCTATGTAAAATTCTCTGCTGTAAAAACTGACACAATTGGTGAGATATTCTAACGGTTCATTCTGCGCCCTGCGTTCAATCCATTCCAAGAGGCGTGGTTCATTTTCATCAATCAGCGTCTCTTGATGGGTAATGAAATA
>JAQTOQ010000124.1 GCA_028713245.1 Sulfuricurvum sp.
CTTGATTCAATGGTAATGCGCCCGAATGTTATGACGATTGGACGAGCTGCATTTAGCGCACTTATCCGTCATCCAAAAATCGTTAAAGCGGTTCTTGGAAATGCTGGAGATAGCGGTATTGCACGTCGTGAAGATATTGCTGCCCTCTTTGAGCTCCAAGATATTGCCGTTGGAGAGAGCTTCATCAATACAGCACGTAAAGGTCAAGCAGTCAATATGCAGCGCGTATGGGGCAAACATATCTCATTGATCTATCGTGATCAACTGGCTGATTCAAAATCAGGAACAACGTTTGGGTTTACTGCACAATATGGAGACCGTGTAGGGATGGAATTACCTGATGCGGATATTGGTATGCGTGGCGGTATTATGGTTCGTACAGGTGAATCGGTAAAAGAGCTTATCACTGCTCCTGATCTTGGATATTTCATCCAAAACGTAATCGCATAAGGAGCGAAAATATGAAAGCAAAAGTATTATTGATCGCCCTTGCAGCAGTTATGCATGATGGAATTACATACGCTCCGGGTACCGATAACGATACATTTGAATGCGGCGAGAAAGAAGCCGTGGATTTGATCAATGCCGGTGTTGCAAAAATGGCTGATCCAGTAGAGAATAAAGATCCTCTTTTGAATATGAAAAAAGCAGATCTTTTAGCCTTAGCGCAAGAACGCAAGGTGACTATTCCTGATGGGGTTAAAACGAATACAGAGATTATTGCTTTTTTGAATTCTCCTGAAGGTAAAGGTGAAGCGTAATGCCTTACTGCTCCCTGATTGATATTACGTCGACCATAACAGCTGATGAAGTGCTTCAGCTCACTGATGATATCGGTACCGGATCTATCGATACCGCTAAAGTCGATGAAGCAATAGCGAAATCAGATGGATTGATCAATGCGTTTATCGGGGGAGACATTCTTGATCCTGTTCCGGAGCTTATCCGACAAATCAGTGTTGAGCTTTCTATCTATCATCTTTTTAAACGTCGATTCGCATCCAATATGCCCGATTCGATTGAAAAAGAGTATTCCCATGCGATGGATCTGCTCAAACAGATTCAAAGCGGCAAGCTTTCAATTGGAAGTACAGCGACGGAGCAAACTGCTCCATCACGTCATTATAAAACCAATAAGACATCCGCAGATCGTCTCTTTGGAAAATCAAGATTAAGAAGTTATTGATGAGTATCGATACCGCTAAAGCAAAGATTTTAAAAGCTCTGCAAGGAATGGATATCGATTGCGTAGATAATGCAAAAATGATTCGTCCGGAGGGATTGCTTCTTTCGTTTGAAGGGATGGCTAAAGACGGGTTTTCTAGTCAAGAATATATTTTTGGACTCTATGTGAGTAAAAAGATACTTAACAAAAAGACAGAAAGTATCTATGTACAGCTTGATTCGATCAATACAAAAATAGTCGATGAGGCACGTATCAGCCACTTCGGAGATGAGATCGCATTAAAATCTATCTATCCAGTCGGATTTGATAACGGGATAATTGAATATCGATGCGAAATCCGTATCATTGAAAAATAATAGGAGTCTAGTATGGCTAGAAAAGATCCAACATTAGTTGATATCAAGATCGATGAAGCGACAACTATCGGTCTCGATGGAAAAGAGTATAGCGGTACGGTTCAAGTCGATCCGATCACTGCTGAGAAACTGATTGCTACCGAACGTGCTTCGATAGTAGTTCAAGATGAGGAGGTCATAGATGGGTCTACAGGAATCAAATAAAAATATTACGTTAGTCGGATTCGGGGCTTTACCCGTAGCCGGTGATGTTATTGGCGTATCGGATTATGTACTTATCAATCCGAAAGTAGCTACCGGAGCTATTAATGCTATCGGAACAGGTGCATTAGCAAACTCTCGCGGATACGTTGATGGAAACAATATCATTGCTGAGTTTGATATCAAAGCTCCGTTACGTTCACCGGTATCACTCGGTACTGCTCCTGAGCTTGCAAAATTGCTGAAAATGGCAGGACTGGCAGAGGTATTGACAGTTGGTACCAGTGCTGTTTATAAACTGGGAGGGGTCACTTCCGGAAACGGTCAAGTCAAAGGATTTGTAGACGGGTTTTCCCGCACGGTTACCGGTGCAGTATGTAATATTAAAATTGCCGGAAAAGTAGGGGAGCCTGTAACCGTTACAGCATCCGTTAAAGGTGGGTTGGCAACGGCTGTATCAACCGCTGAGGCTAACCCTGTAACTACGTTGAATACCGGTGTTGCAATTATGATGTCAAAAAATGACACTATCACGATCAATGGGGTTGTCGTTAACTGTAGCGATTTTGAACTGGATCTTGCTGCAACAATTGAACGAAGTTATACAACCGGTACAAATGAGTATTACATCTCAAACTTTAAACCTACGTTGACCGTGACGGCAATTAAAACAAAAACAACCGATGAAGCCGCATGGACGGATTTGATGAGCGGAGGGACAAAGGTAATCTCACTGGTACTCGATAGTGCCGGGAACCAACTTGCGATCGATGCAGCTGCTGCTTTCTGCAGTGATATCAGCGAATCAGATGATAAAGGTCGTATTTCGATGAAGCGTGTATTCACTCTTGAAAACGGCGGTACCGCCAATAACAACTTCACGCTTACGCTGAAATAAGGATAACGAATGGATCGAATTAGTACTCGAACTTCGGTGGAAATCTCCATCGATGAGGATACGTTTCATGTTGTGATCTCCGATCTTGACTCTTCTCAAAAAGTGGAGATGAATAAACGTGCAGAAGAACTCGAAGCGGTTACAGCTGATATTCGAAAGGTATCATCTTTAATGGATGATATTGAGACAAATAAACAGCTGATTGCATGTGTAGGTGTCGTTGAAAAAGCGAAACTTCTTTGGGAAAATAAAGAGATTAAGCGGAATATCACTGAATTACAGAAGAAAGTATCTGATGCTAACCTGGACAAAATGTATTCAGATTCACTTATGCGTCGTCTTGAACTGACACTCAGCGGTGAAGATAAGCCAAACTTAATGGCTGCCATCAAATCAAAATCGATTGATCCTCAAGTAATCATCGAAAAGATTGGGAAGCAGATCGAAGAAGAAAAGAAAAAAAAGTTGACCGTCTAATCAGATTCGCAAATGAGTTTGGAAAGGGTGAATCCTGTTTAAACCTAAACGGATTTACCAAAGACGATTTTAAAGAAGGAGATATCGTCTGGTTAGAGGGTAAAGAGCTTGATATCGCTTACGCATGGATGATATCGATGAAGAGCGGAATGAACGGAGTTGAATTAGATTACAACTTCACCAAAGACTTCTGCGAAAAAAATGACCTTGAAGCGGTAGATATCTATGGATTGTTTCGCCGGATGGCTGCGGAGATCAGTACAAAATAATAGGAGGTAGTGCATGTCAACTGAACTTAAAATCAAAATCAGCACTACCGCTGATGTGAAAGCGATACAAGAAGCCATTGGTACCATTGACGGAATCGAAAAAGTTTCAAAAACTGCTTCAAAAGAGATCGATAATACCTCCTCTAGGCTTGACCGGATGGCATCATCTGTCAAAACACTTATTGCTGGATATATTGGGTTCAATATAGTCAAATCATCAACAATGTATTTTATTGAGCAAGCTGATAGTATGAAGCTATTAGATGCAAGGCTAAAACTCACCTCTGCTTCAATTACCGAGTATCACTCACAACAAAAAGAATTATTACAGATCGCCAAAGAAACACATTCTTCTCTTCAAGATGAAACGAACTTATATGTTAAGTTAAACGTCCCATTAAAAGCATTACATGCTACAACTATGCAAGTTAATGCCGTTACTGAGTCGTTTACTAAAGGTCTTAAAATTGGGGGTGCTGCTACATCTGAAGCTTCTAGCGCTACACTCCAATTTGCTCAAGCAATGGCTTCCGGTGTTTTACGCGGTGATGAATTCAACTCAATAGCCGAAAATTCTCCCAAGCTTATGGAATATATGGCTAAAGGGATGGGTGTTCCGCAAACAGCACTTAGACAAATGGCTGAAAATGGAGAACTATCAGCCGGAAGAGTTGCTAATGCACTTTTAAAAATGACTAGTCAGATTAATTCTGATTTTAAACAAATGCCTATAACTGTAGGGCAATCTATGACAGATTTAAAAACTGAACTGTCATTAACAATTGAGGAATTTGACAAAGCACATGGAATTACCACTACTCTAGCTGGAGATATCGAGTATGTAGCTAATAATCTCGATGACTTTATCCGTTATACTAAAGATGCAACTTTGGCGGCAGGTGCATTATATGGAGGTGCTATTGCAGTCGATGTAATTAAAGATATTCGTCTCGCAATGGGTGAGCTTACATTAGCGCAATACGCTTTTAATACTGCGGCAAAATTAAACCCATATATGATCATAGCAACTGCAGGAGTTGGAATTGCTACATATCTTTATGATCAAAAACAGCAAGTACAGCAAGCATTTGACGATCAAGTTAAAGCAACTAAACAAGCTCATGATGAATACAACAAAAACCTGACTACAGAAGATGGGAAAGTACAGCAGTTAGGAATGTCTTATAACTCACTTGCTGATAGTATTGTAAAGTTAAAAAATTCTAGTGCACCTCAAGCAGTAATAGCATCATTAGAGGCACAGCAAAAGCGTATTCAACAAGAAGCTATGAAATATAATGGCGTTAATACAACAGGGATAATCACTTCATCTCCATTGAAGCAGTCTGAAATAGAGAAGCAAAATAAAGCTGCCGAAGCATTAAAGCAATCCTATCTATCTATCAACAAAGATATCGCTAACTTATCCGGGAATGAACACGATAAGGTAATCGCGAATATCAATGATCAGGCTGAAAAATACCGTAAAGCAAAAGTAGATGAAGTAACGATCTCAAAACTAACATCGGCAGCAATGACAGCCCTAAATAAAAAAGAGTTGGTTGAACTTGGGAGTGCAATGACATCTGCTCGAACAGAAAAAGAAAAAGAGTGGTCTAATTTAGAAGCTAAGGATACACAACAAACATTAAAAAGATGGGAAGATAGTAAATCTGCATTGATTGAATACTATACAACTATCGATGATAAATCAAATGTTTTTACAATAACAGAATCAGATCGTATGCAAAAGCTTGCTGAATCAGGAATATTATCGAATGAGCAAATGCTCGCCATTTGGGAAAAAGATAACGAAAAGTTCCAAAAAACACAATGGGAAAAAGATAATCAGTTTTGGGTCGGGCTTTTTGATAATATCAATAAGGCAATGGGTGATCAATTTTTCAATGCTATGACCGGAAAATTTAATTCTTTTGGATCATGGCTTAAAGACATGTGGTCATCTATTACTCAGTCAATGGCTCGTGGGTTATCTAAGTCACTTGCAGACTCAATAATTGGAACTGGAACAAGTAACGGAGGTATACAAAACAT